>NZ_PVWO01000093.1 GCF_003003845.1 Chamaesiphon polymorphus CCALA 037
GTTAAGGTTACAGGCTTGCTCATTGTCAAACTTTAACCCAATTTGACTACCTCTCTCCAAAATGAGCGAACCGTGAGAAATAAGCATTAAAAATGCTGTTTTTTTCTCGCTTGCAAAATTCGATCGAAGATATGTAACCTCGCGCCACATATTTTCCTGCTGGTGGCTAATGGGCATAACTACCCTTTAAACGGGAGCTATGCCACTGAGCTTAACCCGTCACAATGCTCTTGATTTGTTTGAGCTTTTGAGCCGTGTAAGGGGCATAACGCCAGCCTAAATCTAGCCAAAATTCACGTTTGAGAATACTTTTAAAGTGAGAGAAGGTGTTAAAACTTGCTTTGCCGTGGTAAGAGCCGATGCCGCTTTCACCTACACCGCCGAAGGGCAAGGTATTGACGCCGACTTGCATGACCGTATCGTTGATACAGACACCGCCGGATGAGGTCGCCTGCAAAATCCGCTCTTGCTTTTGGCGATCGTGACTAAAAAAGTATAAAGCAAGAGGTTTGGGGCGATCGTTGACTCGATCGATCGCCTCTTCTAGCGTGTCATAGGTCAGAATTGGCAAAATAGGGCCGAATATTTCCTCTTGCATTACCGGATCGTCCCAAGTGACCCCATCGATTAGAGTTGGAGCCAGATAACGATCTTCGCGATTATAATCGCCGCCAAAGATAATCTCCCCTTTATCTAAAAAGGCAATCAGGCGATCGAAGTGTCGGTGATGGATAATGCGTCCATAGTCGGGACTTTGGGATGGATCTTTGCCGTAGAATTCCTGAATGTAGTGTTGGATGCGATCGACAAGATCGTTCTTAATCTGACGCTGAACCAGGAGGTAATCCGGCGAAATGCAGGTTTGTCCAGCGTTGATGAGTTTGCCCCACGCGATGCGTTTGGCTGTGCGATCGAGATGAACATCGCTATCGACGATGCAGGGACTTTTCCCGCCCAATTCTAAAGTAACGGGAGTGAGGTGTTTTGCCGCTGCCGCCATCACAATCCGCCCGATCGCAGTTCCCCCCGTAAAGAAAATATGGTCAAACTTTTCAGCGAGGAGTTGTTGGCTGACGCTGGCATCTCCTTCGGCAACGGCAATATAACGAGGATCGAAGGTCTCGGCAATTAGTTCGGCCACCACCCGCGATGTATGCGGAGCGTGTTCGGAGGGTTTGAGCAGAGCGCAGTTTCCCGCCGCGATCGCGCCCACCAAGGGCGACATCATTAACTGAAAAGGGTAGTTCCAGGGGCCAATAATCAGCACCACGCCGAGAGGATCGGGCTGAATCCAAGCCGATGCGGGAAATTGGTCGATGGGGCTTTTGACTCGTTGCGGCTTGACCCAAGTTTTGAGATTTTTGAGGGCGAGGTTAATTTCGCTGAGGGTCGCAATCTCAAAGTAGGCTTCAAAAGCTGGGCGACCGAGATCGGCTTTGGCTGCCTGCAAAATTGCCTCTTGACGATCGATTATGGCCTGTTTGAGCTTGGCAAGCTGTTCTAGGCGAAAGGAGATCGCTTGAGTCTGTTCGGTGCGAAAAAACGCCCGTTGTTGTTTGACCAGGACGTGAATGGGGGCGGTAACGAGCTGTTGGGTCATGACTGGCGGCTAGGAATCTTTTAGATAATTATAACTTTAGGAATTATCTAGGCTAGAAACGGTTATATTACATCCCCGTCAGCAAAGTTGCTCGATCGTCATACCGATCGCGTTCCGCTTCACCCGCTGCTAGCAACCTTTCGCACTCAAAATTTGGGTTAGGGTGGCATCATGTCGCTCTCACCGATCGTGTACGTAATCTGAGGGTAGATAAAGTCTGTTTCATTGTTTTCTCGATGCCGCAGATGGTAAAATTCTTGCCTTTGTTCGTCATTTGCCAACGTCAGCCTCGTATCGTCCGAGAAGTATGGATATTCATCCCGAAACCGCACAAAAGTCTTGGATGTGCGAAAGGTAATGCCCAACCATTGGTTCTCAGGCATTTGAACTGATTTATCCAGCACGATCTTGTGCTTGAGCCAGCGATTGGTGTCAACAGAGAACACTACGACACTATTGTGAGTTAAGGGGATCTCGATCCGATCGCGTAGCGTCCCCTTTGGGGAATCGTCGCTTGACTCCTTCAATTCGACGAGCAGCTTCCTGGGTGGGTTTGCGAGATCGGGATATTTGTAGCAAGAGAAAATAGCGATCGACGAATCTTCTGCCAAATCCAGGGCTTGGTCGGAATGACTGCCCATGGTGGTATAAGCGTTCGTGTAGTTTTCGATGAGAGCGTTATTAAAGCCAACCGCAAGCGAAGCAATGGTTTGAATCTGTCGTGCTAGCCGATCGTGTACCGACTGAAAGCGTTGCGCGGGAATGCTGTATCTAGTGGTGGTGCGGACGATCGGGATGCTACCTGTCTCGTCGATCTTTGTCAGCACCGCACCCTGGCGACCTTTGCCCACATTCTCAAACCGTACCGATGCCAGCAACTCCTCGAACGGGTTGCCGTCGCTCTGTAAAGTGTACGACCGCATCTGGTTGGTTATCTTAGATTCGGGGGGCAAGGTAATCTCCTGCGTTCATGCTAAACAGAAACCGATCGCCGTAATCGATGAAATCTGGGGTGTTGTTCTCCTCTGCATACAACTTGCGCAACTCGTCGATACCCTCGATCGTGGGTGGTAATAGCGGCACTAGCTCTCCGTCACGCTTGAGATAGGTATCGCCATGCTTGCGAACTGCCTCAGTGCTCGAACAGCGCACCACATAACCCAATCGAGTTGGAAGCAATTCGGCATCCAGCATCGACGATCGAATCTCGTGCGTGTAGAGCCGATTGGTAGACAGTGGCATGAAAAACACAGAGTTGGGGTACAAGGTCAAGGTAAACTGACGGGGGAGAGTGCATTCAGAGTCTGCTGCAACCGACTCTTTGAGACGAAAGTGGAGCTTGGTCAGCCCACTGGTACCTTTATAGCCGTAATCGAAGGCATCTTTGGTCAGCGGACTTAGCTTATCGAGTCGATCGTAGAAGGTGCCGAAGGCCATAATGCCATTGACAGGCATATCCTTGGTTTTGTCTGCGTGCGCCGAGATCTTGGCCTTAGACTGCTTTTGTGCGGTGACGGCAGGGGTATTATGATAGACCTGCGCTAGGACGTGATTTAGCGGTGCCTGGTTCTGGAAGATAAAGGCTGCCTCCTGGTTGAGAGCATCGACAATATACCTGTCGGTGGCGCGGAAGTTCTCGGTTGGCCCCGATAAGTTTGTGGAACACCTGAGCAGGCGAAAGTGGAGATCTTCACCGTCCTGCATAACGGGTGTCAGATAAATTCCGGTGCGATGAGCCTTCCCCGGCTTGGTAGACTCCGTGAGGGTCTGGAAAGCGTGCTCCGTGAAAATCCGGTCGAACAGATCGAGGTCTATGTCAAAAAAACGTCGATAGTACACGCCGACACCATGGACGAGGAGGGGCACCCGACCCAGGTTCGCCAGCTTCCAGTTCTTCCCATCGTCATCCTTGTTGTAACCGTGCGAGAGATCCTTAATCGCGAAGATCCGCTCGGCTGCATTGAGGATGTAGCTGTCGATCTGGGATAAGTCGCCACACAGGTAAACGGTTTTCTGAGAGAAACTGGGCAAACCAGCAGCAATGTCATCGATCGCGATCGTGGTTCCGCAAAAGTTTTCGATCGAGCCTTCTCCTTTTAACGTAGATGGCGCGATGAGGATGTTGTTTGTATCGAGGATGTGAGCTTCTGTTCTTTCCATTTTAAGTATTAAATCATGTAACCAAGTTTCCTTTGTACTCCTTGTTAGGCGACATGGCATTTGAGTTAAGCAGCATAGCATTCAATCGATCGAAGGGTTAGTCGGCACTTTCGCGTACCTGGAAGACGTTATAAATTGCTGACATAAGTTGGGTGGACTGGGATACTGAATAATGAGCCTTATGACTCGAATGGGTGTTCGTCGAATTGTTTTGCCGTGTCGCCAATTTTGAGCCAGCTCGGTTTTTCCGAAACAAACTCGTGAAATTGATTTTCGACGACCATATCCCCATCTATGCAGTTAGCCGCCACCGGGAACGAATCACTTTCTGATAGCACCTCCCCAAGTGCGGAACCGCAGACCGAGCAAAAGCACCGATCGTATTGATAAGGAGGTTCGGCCTTGTATGTGGCTATTCGATCGCGACCGTTAGTTATCCGGAAGGTTTCGGATTTTACGAATACTAAGGTACTTGCTCCAACTTTTCGGCATCGACTGCAATGGCAGGTGCCCATCATGCTGGGCTGTTCGGTCAACTCAAATCGAACTGTCCCACAACAACAACTTCCTTTAATCATGGCCATTCCTCTTTTCTGGAACCTGTTAGAGCGTTATCTCAGTGCAATTGAACTATAGAGTATTTGAACTACAGTGTCAAGGAAAATATGTCACTCGCCAGAATCAAGAACAATTATTTCTTGACTTTCGTCTCCTTTGCCCCACTCTCTACCCCATCTCCCGATCGATAGAGAGATACACACCGAGGCTACATGGGTAATTGAGCTAAAATATTAATAACTTTTGAATTTTTGATAGAGAGACAGTGGAAAGTAAGACAATTAACTGTAGCGAAGTTTGTGTCAACGGGTGCATTCAGCCCGATAATTGCCAAAATCAAGCACACGTCGAGTCAGCATCCAAATTTATTAACGAAACTTCTTTAGATAAAATGCATGAGATCGCCGAGGAAGCGCGGCGGAAGAAATTGACAGCTCCACCAGTTTGGGTAATTCCCGATTGGCAAGAATAAATTGAGTTGGAGGTTGAGAACGATCGCCGCTGCTAATACATGCGCGCTCGATCGGTTCTAACTTACAATTCGACGGTCAAATTTATCGATAACAAAATAGCTAATATATGAACTTAGTATCGCTCCAGAATCAACTGGACAACCTCTCTTTTGGCATCTTGTTTGTGACGATGCTAATTTATTGGGTCGGTGCCGCTTTTCCCAAAATTCCCTTGTTGCAAAATCTGGGCACAACTGGCATGGCGGTTGCCAATCTCTGCATCGCGGCTCTGTTGAGCGCGCGCTGGATCGAAGCAGGTTATTTTCCACTAAGTAACTTATACGAATCGCTATTTTTCCTAACTTGGGGCATCACGGCGATGCACCTGTTTGCTGAGACAATTAGTCGGAGTGCGCTAGTTGGGGTCGTCACCGCGCCTGTGGCGATGCTGATTACCGCTTTTGCCGCGTTGAAACTACCCGATGACATGCAGGCTTCGGCACCACTAGTACCCGCATTAAAATCCAATTGGTTGATGATGCACGTCAGCGTGATGATGCTATCATATGCCACATTATTGGTAGGATCTGTCTTGGCGATCGCCTTTTTGTTTATTACACGCGGTCAGGAAATCGAATTACGTGGGAGTTCCTTTGGCGGTAGCGGTTATCGCTTGACTAGTAGTCTGGCTACTCAAACTACCGAGCCAGCTACCACCGCCCAACCGATGGCCATCTCGTCGAAATCCGATGTCGGCAACACCGCAGTGCTCGAACTTCCGGCAATGTCGGCAACGGCTACTCTCACCCCGCAGCGGTTGAGTTTGGCCGACACGCTCGATAATATCAGTTATCGGATTATCGGTTTGGGATTTCCCTTACTGACGATCGGGATTATTGCTGGCGGTGTGTGGGCAAATGAAGCTTGGGGTTCTTATTGGAGCTGGGATCCGAAAGAAACTTGGGCGTTGATTGTATGGTTGGTATTTGCAGCGTACCTGCATTCGCGCATTACCAAAGGTTGGCAAGGACGCAAACCCGCGATCTTGGCATCGGTTGGGTTTGTAGTCGTGTGGATTTGTTATTTGGGCGTAAATCTGCTAGGTAAAGGACTACACAGTTACGGTTGGTTCCTGTAATATATTGTTGATGGGAATCCCCATCAACAATTCAGCTCAACCTATCGAAATTCGATCGAATTATTTGGAGACTATTTATGAGCGATCGCTTTGAATCATTGGAAAGTGGCGAAGTTATTTCAGTTCAGCATGACACCCAAGTCTTAAGCGGACATCGGACTTTTAGGGTGGGCGAATTAAACGAAGCGATCGAAAATCATCTTAAAAAGGCGATCGAGAATTGGAATGAAGAAAAGAATGGCTGGTTCAGCCCTCAAGGCATCGATTGTGAAGCCCTGAGATTTGGTTCTAATGGTTGGCAAAAAGGTCGGATTAGGTTGTGCTTAGAATTTTGCCCAGACGAGCCGAATGCAGCCGCACAGAACCTCAGTGCTAGCAACGTGCCTGCTGCAAATCATCCAACTACCGCTCCAACTACAAATACCATCCAACCACCCCCACCGCCGAGCTTTTCTGCTCCGACAGAGGAGGTTCATCATCACAGCAATCTCGAAGCTGCACCAACTGCACCAGAATCGATTGCCGATAGCCCCGAACCCATACCAATGGCAGTACCAGTCGCCGCAGCCATTGGTACTGCTGCCGTAGCCGCAACGGTAGCTGGTGGCTTACCAACAGACACCTTTGAGTCGTCAATTCCACATCATACTGACACAACCTTAGAGCCAGAAGAACATCCTGCCGATGCCAATAGCCAGCAGCATAGTAGTTTTGATGAGATTGCTTTTGAATTCGATCTAGATAATCAAGATCGTGGGTTCGTCGTACCAAATGGCAGAATGGAGTTGGATCTGACAGATCTGGGCTTGGATTTTTCCGAACACGATCTCCTTAATTTTGAAGCCAATGGTATGTCTGAAGGTACGGATGAGTTTATCAATCTTCAGGATTTAAGCAAGCCAGAAAATTCTGGTATGTTAATCGATGAAGTGTGGAATGAGATGAATCAAGGTAACTGGCCGGGAATTAATTAAATCCTGGTACCGAGCGGCGTAAATCCTAGGACTATTTCGGCAACAGGAAAGGAGTTCGGAGTTCGGAGTTCAAAGAGTAGAGGGAGAGTATGCAAAATAGTTGCTTTACTTATGCCGTCGAGTACTAGTAATAGTTTTTTTGTGATGGCATAATTAACTAGCGATCGCGATAAGATGACAAGACGCTGGCCAAATTTGGCACGGTGGCGATTGCTAACTTTTTGTACGACTTTCAAATTTATGGATGTAATTCAATTAACTGGGATTCGTTGTTACGGTTACACGGGACTTTTGCCAGAAGAGCAAGTACTAGGACAGTGGTTTGAGGTCGATTTACGAATCGGTCTAGATTTAGCACCATCGGGTCAAAGCGATCGAATCGAGGATACACTCGATTATCGGAGTGTGATTTCAACTGTCAAAGAAATAATTGCTACTGCGAAGTTCGCACTGATTGAAAAACTTGCGGAGACAATTATTACTAAAGTATTAGCGATCGACAAGGTGCAATCTGTGGAGTTAAAACTACACAAACCAGGCGCGCCAATTCCAGATTTTGGGGGCAAGATTACACTCGAATTAAGCAGGCATAAAACCTAGTAGTCTATGGCGTCAATCTAAGTACTAGTTTTTGGCAAGGATCGCAAAAATGAAGAAGCGACCGATCGGTCTCTCGCACTCAAGCGGTAAACCCCCATATTTGACTTAGGTAAAGATCGGTATCTCACCTGCGCTAATGTGTCTAAATCGGGTAGTCTAGAAATAACTGGTATGACTCTTTAGCATTGAATTGACGGGGCACCTATGACTGTGCAATTACAGCGTCCGCTTTTAGTTGGTGGGATTGGGCTAACATTGGGCTTGTGGGGTTTGGATAGTATTTCGCATAACCTTGCAGGCATCGGCGATTGGTTGACACTAGGTACACTGGCCGCTGGCGGTGGTTACTGGTGGTATAGTCGTCGCGGCAGCCAGGGACGAGTAGCCCCAACCATCGAAAACATCGATCGCCTTACGCTCGATCGCATATTGAATCAAGTAGAATTAGTCATCGGTCAACTGGCGATCGAAAGTCCTAATTCGACACAGATCGCGCTATTACAACAACAATTACTTCAAGCTCAGACCAATTTAACTCGACCCGATCGTCATATTGCCATTACGGGCGGGCAAAAAGTAGGTAAAAGCAGTTTGATGAAGCTGCTAGTGGAACATCCCGTCCCGTCAATGACGCCGCTAAAGTACATCGAAACCCCAGCTTTATTTACCAGCGGCGCGCAGAGTCAGACAGCCAACGCCACAGCCGAACGAGTGTCACAAAATGCCGATTTAGTCTTATTCGTTACCAACGGTGACTTGACGGCTAGTGAATACAAATATCTCACCGCACTTCATCGCGATCGTCAGCGGGTAATTTTACTATTCAACCAAGCCGATCGCTATTTACCAGACGAACGCAATCTGATTCTCCAAAAACTGCAAGTAACAGTCAAGGGCACGATCGCGGCTTCAGATATCGTAGCGACTAGTACCGCACCCGCACCGATCGAAGTTCGCAAAATTCAAGCCGATGGCAGTGCGATTAAAAGCCGCGAAGTCCCACCAGCAGATATTGGTAGCTTAGAGAGCCAACTGACTCAGATCCTAGCGACAGAAAGCGAAAAACTTTTATGGGCGAGTACTTATCGTCAAATTGCTGGCGTCCGAGTTGCAGCGAAAACCGAACTAAATCGAGTCAGACGCGATCGCGTGTTACCGCTCATCGACCAAAACCAGTGGATCGTTGGTGCCGCAGCTTTTGCCAATCCAGTACCCGCACTAGATCTACTCGCTACTGCGGCAGTTAATGCTCAAATGGTGATGGATTTGGGCGCAATTTATCAACAAAAATTCTCCCTAGAACACGCTCAAGCTGCTGCGGGGGCGATGGGCAATGTGATGTTGAAATTAGGATTGGTCGAACTGTGTACTCAGACAGTTGCTGGAGTGCTCAAGACTAATGCTGTCACCTATGTCGCTGGTGGATTGGTGCAAGGCTTGAGTGCTGCTTATTTAACCCACATCGCTGGTTTGACCCTGGTTGAATATCTCGAAGCCCAAGATCTCGTTGCTACCGAACCAGCCCGCGCCTGGAATCTCGATTTGCTCGGCAACACCCTGCAAAAGGTCTTCCAAGCCAACGAACGCGTTGCTTACGTGCAAACACTCGTCAAGCAAGGTATCGAACGCTTAGTGCCCAATAGCGCGACGGCATAATTAACCCAAGTTGCTAGTACCTCAAGGCGGAAGTCAAGCAAGTAATTAAAAGTTTTAGCTATCAGCGGTCAGCTTTTGAGGGTCGATCTCAACCTGCTAATACTAGCCTTATTTATGCCGCGCTGTGCTAGTTAGGAGTTTTTAGTGGATAAGGTGAAAGGGTAAGGGGAAAAGGGTAAAAGGTATCATTTTTATCCTTTGCCCTTTTCCCCTTACCCTTTCCCCCTTGTATGTATTACGATCGCCGCTCGGCAACTACTCGATCTAGCTCTGCTTGCATCTGCTGCTCGACGAGAGTATAACAGGCATCGACATAGTCTCGATCGTTAGCGGCACCGCGACCGTAGCGATCGAACTCGATCGGTTTGCAGATGTGAATGTGTACCTGCGTCGGTAGCGGTATATTGGGCAATGGGCCAAAAGCCACCCCCCACGGCAGTCCTAAATAAATCGGCAACACCACCGGATCGATCCCAAATAACCACGGCAATCCCCATTCATGCAGGCGTTCAAACATCGGATATAGATCTGCCAATACGATTAAACTATCATGCGCGCCGATCGATACCACCGGAACGATTGGCGCGCGCTCGCGTAGGGCGACTTTGATAAACCCCTTGCGTCCAGCGAGCTGAATTTGATGTCTTTGACTGTAAGGCCGAAATACATCCTCGGCACCGCCGGGATAAACCAATACGGGTGCATCTTTTTGTAATGCCGCCATCGCCATCTTCGGATGAGCGACGACCGCGCCAGCTCGTGCGGCTAAATTCGATACCGGGCCAAAATATTTCCACACGCTCGGGTGTGCCAAGCCATAAGCAGGCCGTTCGACACCATAACGACAAAACCATTCATACATCAACATGAACATGTCAGGGGCTGCTAAACCCCCATTGTGAGAGCCGACCACCAACATCCGTCCCGTCTGGGGTACATTTTCCCAACCCTCGCTGGTCACTCGGAAGTAACGATCGTGCATCCACTGCCACATGGGCATAAATATTTCGCGAATCGATCGAGGATCGCGATCGTCTAACGACCATCCATCATATTTGTGGAATTTTGGGGGCGGTAAATCGCTCGGCTGTTGAAAATTGTTTAACAATGGTCGCAGATTGAGGGTGAGCACGGATTTAGACTGCAATTTTTTGACTGCGGCTAAATTATCCTCATCGATCGTACCAAACAAAGGCTACTCTCTACTCTCTACCTTTTACCCAACACGCCAGAATTATGACTCAGCTCTACATCCCGATAGTAGTGGGCCAAAATCTGGGAATAAGTCATCCCTTGCTCGGCGAGATTGTAAGCTCCCCATTGACTCATTCCCAAGGCATGGCCGTAGCCGCGTCCGGTCAAGAGAAAACCCGTCGGGGTCGGCGCGATCGTAAAGCGCAGGCTGCGGAGTTTGAGCGCGGTTCTGACCTCAGAGCCGGGTAAAATTTTAGTAGTATCGCCAATAATCTTGAGACTGACGACACTGCCGAAGGGCGTGACGCGATCGGGTACGAGGTTTTTGATTTGAGATACCTTGAGACTTTGACTCAGTTGAGCGGTGGTAAAAGTCTGGCTCCACTCATATCCAGGCGAGCCAAGATCGTAATCGGGGACGCCTCGCAAATACGGCTTGCGACCAGACCAAATATCTTCGACGTTTTCTGTATGGCCGCCAGAAGCGGAGTGAAAGACGGCTAAAATTGGTTTGCCTTGATAAGTCATAATTTGACCTAAAGTGGCATTGACGGCAGCCTGAGTGGTATCTGATTCGCCAGATACGCCGCGATAAACTTGACTGGTTTGGGTGTTATCGAGATCGAATAATTTTTTGCTGGTGGACTGGCTCCGATAGAGGGCGTAGGTACGTGCGGCGACGGCTTGAGCTTTGAGAGCTTCGATCGGAAAAGTCGGACTCATCTCCGATCCCAAAACGCTGTAGAGATACTGTTCGAGATTGACATGGTTGACGACCACCAGTCGTTGTTTGGTAGCGATCGCCTGTACCGTTCCGCGATACCAACGATCGCCGATCCAGACATAACCATTTTGTTGCGGTTTGACCCATAATGTTTTGGCTTTCGGAGTGTTGTCGATCGCCACCCGATCGTCGTTCGCACTGGCAAGCAATCCTTGCATGGGCTGGAGTTCGCCAATTTTTTGGCCGTTGCCATCGCTAATAATGGCAGGAGTCGAACTACTCAGATTGACTCGATCGATATTTTGAGCGATGGCAATGCGGACTTGCTCGGCAGATGCAGGAATCGCGGCCATCAGCCAGATGAAGAAAGAAAACCAGCTAGTTTGAATGCCCAGATGCAGCAGGCGAATCAGCATAAAAATTAAAGATCGTCGGAAAAGTAATAATACTATGGAACGTCTAGCGTTGCTACTGCGTCTGGAAATGAACCTGTAACTCGATTCTCCAAAGGAGCGACTGAAATCACGTGGAGGTTTGTCTTGTCGCACTCTCATGGTCGGGAAACCCGACCGAGGTGCGCCGCTCCTCCGCATGTGTTTGGGTCAGCGATTCGCGCTCCTCGGCTTTGCCGAGGGTTTAGCGACCCAAATCACGCGGAGGTTCCCTCCGCATGTGTTTGGGTCAAGACAGCGAATCAAGACAAGACAGAGGCTCCGCCAACGCCCTTGGTAGCGATCGCCAGTTAATGGTAAATTGAGTCCATCGCGATTCTCTTTCAGAGAAGCTACGCCAACGATGTGGTAGACTATACCGCTACAATCCAATTGCAAATTCACGGTTATTAACGTTGTGAGTAACATCCCCCCTCTTGACCTCAAACGGCAGTATCAAGCGATCGGTGCTGATGTCAGTGCAGCGGTATTAGAAGTTTTAGCGAGCGGTGCTTATATTGGCGGCCCGATGGTGCAGAACTTCGAGCGGCAATTTGCCAGCTACATTGGCACCACTGAATGCGTCGGTTGTAATTCCGGCACGGATGCGCTGTATTTAGCCTTGAGAGCGATGAACATCGGTGCGGGGGATGAAGTAATTACTACGCCCTTTACCTTCATTGCTACTGCTGAAACCATCAGTGCTGTCGGAGCCAAACCAGTATTTGTCGATATCGATCTGGCTACTTTCAATCTCGATCTCGATCTATTGGCAGCCGCAATTACACCACGTACTAAGGCAATTATGCCCGTACATTTATTTGGCAATCCGGTAGATATGACAAAGCTGATGTCGATCGCGACACAGCATAATTTAATCGTCATCGAAGACTGCGCTCAAGCCACGGGTGCCAAATGGAATGGCCAAGCAGTCGGCAGTATCGGCCATTTTGGCTGTTTTAGTTTCTTTCCTACTAAAAATCTCGGTGCTTGTGGTGATGGTGGCGCGGTTACCATCAACGATCCAGAACTAGCAGGCGACTTACGCATGTTCCGCGAACATGGCAGCCGTCAGCGATATTATCATGAAGCGATCGGTGTTAACAGCCGTCTCGATGCCATCCAAGCCGCTATTCTCCAGATCAAACTCCAACATCTCGATAGTTGGAATCAACAACGAGCCGCCGTTGCCGCACGCTATCAAGATTTGCTCGCAAATATTCCAGGAATTATTACGCCTCAAGCAACTCCTGGCGGCGAATCTGCCTGGAATCAATACACAATTAGAGTCGTCGCCCCTGTGGGCATAGATCCAGCCGACTATCGCGACCGCGTGCGTGCTAGTCTGCTCGAAGCAGGCGTTATCTCGATGATTTATTATCCGCTCCCCCTCCATTTACAGGCTGTATATCAAGACCTCGGCTACCCTGCTGGCAGCTTCCCCAACACCGAATTAGTCAGTCATGAGGTGCTGTCGTTGCCGATGTTCCCCGAAATCACCTTTGACGAACAGCAACGGGTTGTATACGCGCTCAAAGATGCCATGGAAGGCTAAATTAGCCACTCATTCTAAATATTCGGCCAGACGAGATTCCAGAATTTCGATTAATTCTGGATCTTGGTATTGATAATCGTCGCTAATATGTAGAACGATGACCGCTTTTTCCGCAATTAAATCGGGATAGTTGCGTTGGAGAATGGCAGCGTGACGTTTTTCCATCACAAAAATGCGATCGGCCCAATTGATTAAGCCAGGAGTAATTTTTATCCTGGCACTATCCGACGTACCTGCGGATTTGGCACTATGTCGCTCGCTACGATCGAACAAAGCTGCTGCGGTCGGACTCCGCCATTGATTTCGACTACAGACAAATAATAACTGTTCGCGATACATAGACATTGACTCGAACCACAGGATAATTCCTACATCATCTTGGCTTTCAATCTTAACGCCAGTAGTCAAAAGCTGCCACTACTCGAACTACTCCAACGATCGATGAGTAAGATTACTCCCAAGTAAAATTATGTCAACGAGAACCGCCTAAGTCGATCGCAAGACGATCGAAACCTACTATCATGTGTAGCGGTACTTACGGATTCAGTCCGCACCTCGTACTAAAGTCAGGGAGCCATTTGAGATAAATCATGGGACTAGTCATCGCCACTGTCAATATGAAAGGAGGTGTTGGTAAAACCACCCTCACTGTCAATCTAGCTGCTTGTCTTGCCAAGCTATCTGGGAAGCGCGTACTAGTTGTAGATCTCGATACCCAGATTAGTGCTACCCTCAGCCTAGTCACGCCGCAAGATTTTTCTAAGATTCGTCGCGAGAAAAAGACGATTTCTTATGCAATCTCCAAAGTTCTCAAGCCAAATTCGCGGTATAAGTTTGAAACCAAAGATCTGATTACTCCAGATGTTTGTTGGGTTAAAGGGCTAGATTTATTAGCTGGAGATATCGATATCTACGACGAGTTTTTAGTATCGGAGAAACTCCATGAAGAGACTGTCGAAAATCCCAACTTAGATTTTATCGACGCTTGGAATGGATTTGAAGGTTCTTTGATTAAAGATATCTTAGCTCCGATCGTTGATGAATATGATTTCATCATCCTCGACTGCGCTCCTGGCTATAATCTCTTGACCAGAAGCGGGATTATGGCCAGTCATTTTTATATCATGCCCGCTCGTCCCGAGCCACTATCTCTAGTCGGTATGCAACTATTGGAACGGCGCATTGCCAAGCTTAGAGAAGCTCATGAGGGCGATAAAAACTGCTTGGAAAGTAGTTTATTAGGGGTAGCATTTATCCTCTCTGGTAGCAGCTTGTTCGCTCGCTATTACGATCGAGTGATGGAACGAGTTACCCAAGATTTTGAAGCTAGTAAAATCTTCCAGACGCGAATTCCCATGGATGTTAATGTCGCTAAAGCGATCGATAGTTTTCAGCCTGTGGTCATCGAGAATCCTAGCTCTGCTGGCTCCAAAGCATTCGTCAAATTAAGTCAGGAGCTACTCACCAAGGTTCAGCAACTCGCTGGCGATTAGTTGGGAGTCTCAAGTGTTGGGAGTGAGTAGAACCGTTTTGCACTCTTGGATGAGAGTAGCCGAAGGTTAGCAAACACTCCCGATCGGTTTGTTTGCTAAGTATGTCAGGAACGGATTATGATAGATTGGGGCATAAAATATACTTCTAAATAAAAACTATGGATATTCTTACTCTAGGCTGGGTTTCACTTTTAGTACTATTTACTTGGTCGATTTCGATGGTTGTCTGGGGTCGTAACGGCTTCTAATTGTCACTACTTAACACTACAATCGATCGCGTAGCAAAACCCAGCACTTAGTGTTGGGTTTTGGCTTATTTAGAGGGAGTGGATAGTGAATAGTGGATAGTGGATAGTGGATAGTGGATAGTGGATAGTGGATAGTGGATAGTGGATAGTGGATAGTGGATAGT
>NZ_PVWO01000536.1 GCF_003003845.1 Chamaesiphon polymorphus CCALA 037
GGATATTCGTACCAAAATTTTGCGTCTTTTTCGCCATCGCGTCCCAGTACGGCTGCAACTCAGTGCCCTAGAATGTGGTGCAGCTTGTCTGGCGATGATTCTCAGCTACTTCGGTCGTCCCACTCAAGTCGCAGAATGCCGAAATCTGATGGGGATTGGGCGAGATGGAGCGACCGCAGAAACGATCGCGATCTCGGCGCGAACGTTTGGACTACGGGTCAAAGCCTATGCCGTTGAAGACCTCGCCGAATTTAGGTATGTGCCGCTACCTGCGATCGCCCATTGGAATTTTGAACACTTTGTCGTCATCGAGCGGTGGTCGCCCCAGCAGATCGAGATCGTCGATCCTGGCAACGGCAGACGGCGATTAAGCCCGATTCAATTTGCGGCAGCGTTTACGGGAGTCGTGTTGACCTTCGAGCCAGGAGTTAACTTCGATCGCCAATCCACTCGCGATCGATTTTCCTGGTACACCTATTTTTCAAGCTATTTCTTCCAAACCCCCGGTATCCTGCTGCAAATTCTGGGTGCCTCCTTCCTGCTGCAAATTTTGGGATTAGCCTTGCCAATTCTGACCCAAGTGCTAGTCGATCGAATTTTACCCGATCGCCATCTGGACGTGATGCCGATCCTGGGCATGGGAATGGCGATCCTGGTGCTGGCTCAAGTCGTGACTCATTATCTGCGGGCTACTCTACTCATCTTCTTGCAAGCTCGCTTGGATTCTCAGCTCATGCTCAGTTTCTTCGAGCATCTGCTCGCTCTACCCTTTCAGTTCTTCGAGCAACGCACGACAGGCGATCTCTTGATGCGTCTAGGTAGCAACGCCACAATTAGGGAAACTCTCACCAGCCAAACACTTTCAGTCCTGCTGGACGGGGCGTTTGTGCTAGGGTATCTAATCCTATTGTTGACTCAGGCAAACTGGTTGGGACTGACGGTGCTGGGAATTGGCATCTTGCAAGTTGCCATCTTGGTGGCGACCACCGCTCGGATGCACGACTTGACGCAGCAGGATTTATGGACGCAGGCAGAATCTCAAAGCTATTTAGTCGAAGCCCTCAAAGGCATCGAAACAATTAAAGCATCTGGAGCGGAAGATCGCACCCTCGATCGATGGTCGAACTTGTTTGTCAAGCAACTGAATGTATCGCTAAAACGCAACCATCTGAGTGCGATCGTCGATACCATCATGCTTTCGCTACGCATCTTTTCACCTTTGCTGCTGCTGTGGCTGGGGACACTATTCGTACTCAATGACACGATGACCCTCGGCAGTATGCTAGCCTTCAATGCGATCGCGATTGCAGTACTCGCACCGCTGTCTTCGCTGCTGGCAAACGGTCAACGGTTGCAAATGGTGGGTGCCCATCTCGAACGGCTGACTGATGTGCTAGAGGCAACTCCAGAACAGGATGTCTGTTTGGTACATGCCGCGCCCAAGTTGACGGGATGTATCGAACTCCAACAGCTCAACTTTCGCTACGATCCGAATGCGCCATGGGTATTGCAGGATATTTCCCTGACGATCGCCCCTAGGCAAAAAATCGCCCTGGTAGGTCGTTCCGGTTCCGGCAAAAGTACCTTGGCAAAACTGCTGTTGGGGTTATACTTACCAACCGAAGGAGAGATCCGGTATGACGATCTACCGCTGCAAACCCTCAACTGGCGTACCCTCCGCAGTCAGTTTGGTGTCGTCCTCCAAGAAGCTGCGATTTTTAGTGGATCGATCCGCCAAAATATTACCTTAAATCATCCGCAACTGTCCTTAGAACGAGTCATTCAAGCTGCTAAATTGGCAGACATTCACGATGACATTATCCGCTTGCCGATGGGGTACGAAACTCGCATCGCCGAAGGCGGATCGGGGCTGTCGGGCGGACAACTTCAGCGTGTGGCGATCGCCCGAGCGGTAGTGCATCAGCCCGCCATTCTGGTGCTAGATGAAGCTACCAGTCATCTCGATGTGCAAACAGAACACCAGGTACAGCAGAACTTAAATAACTTATCCTGTACCCGCATCGCGATCGCGCATCGTCTCAGTACAGTCCAGAATGCCGATTGTATTCTAGTGCTAGATGCAGGCCGAATTGTCGAACGGGGCACCCACGCTACGCTCATCGCCAAACAAGGAATGTATGCCGCTCTGGTTCGCAACCAACTTCAGCCATAATCGATCGACAATTTGGAGCGAAAAGCTCGATCTACCCCGTCCATTTGCGGCGGGGTTTTTAATGGAGATCGAGCTGAAATCTTTAGTTGACAAAGAACAGCAGTTGAAATCGCCATCCTAACAACATAGTTATCAATTATCAATTATCAATTATCAATTAATTTAAGATCCGATCTTTTCCGATCGTCAACAGCGGACTTTTCCCGATCTTTTCTGACTGTCAAACTGACTGGAGCAGAATATTCTGGAGACATGAAGCAGATTATTAAATCCTTCCTCCTTTCCAAATTACTAACGAGGTATATCAACATGGCAACCGTACAATCGATCGTTCAGCCAAATCTCTTTGAACTCGAAGGCTACAACACTCAGATTACTTATTCCTCCACCAGTATTATCGGCGTTCCCCAACTGTCTTACCTCAACGAAGGAAAAACTTTGAATTTCCGAGGCGATGACATTCACATCGAACAGACAAAACTCGGACAAATGGTGACAGTCGATCTCAGCCGTTCGCCAGCCTCAGAGATTCTGGAGACGTTAACCTTACTGATTCCGATCGTCAATCTCCCTGCTGCTTCCCCAGAACGAGCAGTTCAAACAACCGCAATTTTTAGCCAGATCGTCAAGGGAGTAAAACCCCAAGTTCAAACCTACATGACATTATGTTTGGCAGGGACGGCGAAACAGGTTGCATTTTAAACCCAGCAGGAGAGGGTTTTGATGCGATTTTCCCAAGAGCGATCGTCTCTCAGAGCCATAACAATAGCACAGCCCAAAGAAGCATTGTATGAAAGTTAAATTTGGTAATTATGTAGCTCCAGTCTCGATCTGTGCGGGATTGACGATCGTGGCTGTCGCTAGCTTACCTGCCATTCTAAATCGCCCCACCAGCAAAGATTCGATCGATCGAACAGCGGTAACAACCGATACTCAGCGGCTCTGTAGCAGCCTTCAGGCGACTAAACCCGTCGCCCGTACCGAGTTATTTTTTGGAGCGAGCAAACCCAATGGCACGGAAGTAAATAATGCTGAATTTCAGCGGTTTCTCGATCGCGAAGTCACCCCCAGATTCCCCGATGGCTTCACCTTAATTGCTGCCAACGGTCAATTCAAAAACGATCGGGGTGCCATCCTCAAAGAGCGATCGAATTTACTGATATTACTCCATCCAGTTGCCACAACCGACAACCAAAAGATCGAGCAAATTCGCAAAGCTTATATTACCACTTTTCAACAACAATCGGTGCTCCGAACAGACCAACTCTCTTGCGCATCTTTTTAAGATCGAGCGATCGACAAGGAGACTGTAATATGCCCATCAAAGTAACCAAATCAATGAAAAAGCTGGTTGACAAACAATTACTCGATCGACAAGATTTTGATATATTTGGAAAACCAGCCCAAGCTCAATCGATCGACAAAGAACCCAGTTCTAAAAACAATAATTCGACAGAGGATATCGTTCGCGCAGGACATCATAATCACCCAAGATTTCATCACGACATCTTCGATCTCATGTGACTTTGTTTTGCTTTAGCGTGAGGACTGACGCTTGCTAGTGCGCAGACAGGGAGATAAAG
>NZ_PVWO01000537.1 GCF_003003845.1 Chamaesiphon polymorphus CCALA 037
ATGCTGATGGATGCGGGGATGGATACGGGTGCGATGTTGCTGAAGTACGAAACTCCAGTCAGTCTGTGGGATAATGCCGACGGGTTGGGTGCTAAATTGGCGATCGAGGGTGCTAATTTACTGGTTGAGACAATTTATACCTTCGATCGGATTATACCGACTCCACAGGAGCACGCAGCGGCCACTGCGGCACCACCCATTCAGAAATCAGAATACACGATCGATTGGACTCGATCGCATCTAGAAATTCACAATCGAGTCCGGGGCTTTTATCCCAATTGTGTCGCTACTTTTCGCGAGCAGCCGCTGAAAATCTTGGCAACAGTCCCACTGGCGATCGATTTTCAGACAGATTTACCCCCAGAAATTCAGAAATTATTACCAGAAATCGAGACTCTCGATCTCCGTAACAGCTTACCAGGAACAGTTATTAAAATCGTCAAAGGGTTGGGGCCGATCGTCCAAACAGGTTCTGGATGTCTCCTCCTGCAAGAAGTTCAACCCGCAGGCAAACGCCCTCAATCTGGCACAGATTTAGTCAATGGAACTAGATTAGCTATGGGAGAGATATTGGGGTAAATGAGTGGATGGGTGGATGAGTGGCGGCTCGCGCTCGTCGGGTTTCCCGACGGTTTAGCGCACCAAGCAGCGAGACAAGACAGATGAGTAGATGCAAAAGATTACTCTCGTCTTCTGCTCGTTAACAAGGCATTACTCATTACTCATTACTCATGACCCATTACCCATTACCTTTATCCTTTACCAACTTCCGCGATCCGGTAACGATAAAAGTTACTCGATATGCAATATTCGTGGCATGATCGGCCATACGTTCTAGATGGCGAATCGTTAAGGCGAGTAGAATGGTTGGCTCTACAGAGCCTTGAAGATTGCGTTGACTGGCTAAAGTTTGGTAAATTTCATCGTAGGCTCGATCGACTACATCGTCGAGTTTGTGGACGGTAGGGCCAGCCGTACCATCGAGATTGCTCAGGGCAGCTAAACTAGCCTCTAGCATGGCTCTGGCATGATGCGACATCTGTTCGATCGCGGGCAGACAGGGGTGTGCTACTGGATAGGGAAACAATTTCAGGGAAATTTCGCTAATATCTTTGGCATAATCGCCAATCCGCTCCAAATCTCGTACCATTTGCATAAACGCACTCAGCCGCCGTAAATCTTGGGCAGCGGGCGAGACAATTGCCATCAGTTCGGCACATTCGATCTCAATTTGGTGATAAAATCTATCGATTTTGCGATCGATTTGAGGGATCTGTTCGGCGGCACCGATCTCGCGTTGAAATAGAGAGCTATGTGCCAGTCGAAAGGACTGTTCGACTAAAGCTCCCATCAGGAGCAGATCTTGTTCGAGCCGACGACTGCGATGCTTAAATTGTTTAGATTCATTCAATGAATAAGAAATAGTCACTTTTAAAATTTAGGAGATTATATTAAATTCGGATCGAGCGAATATAAATAATTGGGAACTAAACCTATTTTAACGATTGTAGTTCGTCTATGACTGTTGCAATTGTCACCATTATTAGAAATTCGATCGATTAATTAGGCATTAGGTGTTGCTGAATTTAAGAATGAGCCACAAGAATCGCGCATCATACCTCCGATCGGTGATGTCATAAATTAATATTAAACCTTGCCCTTTGCCACTAGTCACTCATAACTAGCAATTTGGGTGACTACTTATTTTGCCCTGTGACCTGGGGTAAGATAATGTGGAACCATGCTCCACCTGTAGTGGGATGATTGTTGGCAACGATCGTCCCTTGATGGGCGAGAATAATCTGACGGACGATCGCCAATCCCAAGCCACTGCCTGTAGTGCGCGAATCGCTCGGACTTTTGCCACTAGATTGACGTTGACGAGAGAGATCGCCTCGATATAAACGATCGAAAATATATGGGAGATCTTTGGTGCTCAACCCAGAACCATCATCATAGAGATCGATCTCTACTCGATTTATGCCGCTATCGTTGCTGTGCTCAACAAGTGGATCCGGTGGTGATAAATAAATATCGACCCAAATATGCCCGCGATCGGGACAATACTTGAGGCTATTATCAAATAAATTAATTGCTACTTGGGTAAATCGATCGAGATCGAGATCCAAAACTACTTGGGGTGGCCCTTGATAGATAAATTGCACGTTGCGTTGTGTCGCAATCGGCTCTAGTGTATTCCAAACATCGCGGAGCAAGCGCACTACATCTACTCGTACCAATCGCAAATATTCAGTAGCAGAAGTTTCTAACTGACTCAGTTCTAAGAAATGTTGAACTAGATCGATCGAGCGATTAGTTTCTTGTAATACCCGATCTGTCCAGCGTGTCAACTCGGGTGTTACTTTAGATTGTAATGTTTCGGCAAGTAAATGAATTACAGTCAGGGG
The DNA here is from genome assembly GCF_003003845.1 of Chamaesiphon polymorphus CCALA 037. Classification (GTDB taxonomy): domain Bacteria; phylum Cyanobacteriota; class Cyanobacteriia; order Cyanobacteriales; family Chamaesiphonaceae; genus Chamaesiphon; species Chamaesiphon polymorphus. The sequence goes on from NZ_PVWO01000537.1 coordinate 2,409, forward strand.
CGTGCGAATCTCATGAGCCAGATCTCCCAACCAACGTTCTCGCGAGGCAACTGTCTCTACCCGCTCCTGCTGGCTTTCGAGAAAGACACCGATGACTCCATCAGCTAGTGGCAGACTACGCGCTTTGAGCCAAATCGTTGGCGGAGCCTCTCCTTTAGAGAAGCGAGAATTTGCCGCTTCATGATAACCAAAGTGAAACTGCCAGACTAATTCATTAGCAACCTGTGTCGATCTGGTTTTTTCGATGAAACGATCGAGTTCGTAAGAACGGACTAGTTCTAATAATAATCTTGCCCGTGCTGAATGCCACTTTTGAATCTGAAGTAAGTTTTGGGCTGTTTGATTGCACCACAGCACTTGATTCTCAGCATCTACTTGTAAATAACCGATGGGTGCTTCTTGCAGCACAGATTGCCAGCTAAATAACTGTTCCTGGAGTTGCTGTTGTTGCTGCTTGCTGATGCTAGCTCGGCGGCGCAATTGCGATAGCATCGGCAACGAAATATCTTCACGATAATCGGCAGGCTGCATTACCTCGAGCACTTCTGATAATTGCTGCCTGAGTTGAGATTCGCGCCAGAAATAGCAACCACTGGCACCAACCAACAACCCCACAATTGCGGCGATGAAGATGGTTAGAGACATGGGTAAATGATGGGTAAATAATTGCACCGATGTACCGAGTCGCTCTTTCGGTAGTGTCGTGTCGAGCTATAGTCTCATTGCTCGATCTAGCTACATTTTTTGAATCTTACTGCCGTTCGATTTGCATGGATACCCCTGCTAGCCTATTAAATCGGCAACAACCTTGGCACAACATAGTTCGGGGAACGATGGAACGAGAGTCGAGATAATACACTCACAATTTGTATTGTATATCGATCCGATCGCTTTGAAAGCAGCTTGGCAAATTAAGGGCCAGCGAATACGGCATTTTCGATATCCTGACGGCTGAGGGAATATTTAAAGGTGCGAAAAATACTCCGATCGCCGGATCCCTTAGCAATGTCTGCACTCGAACGATCGGTTGTCGGATGATAGCGAACTGTAAGTTCTTCGATATCCAAACACAATTCAGCGCGCCAATCGGGCTTGTTAATGTGCCAGCAGTGCAATTCACTCTCATCTTGCTGGCAACCCATAGAAGTCAACCACTGTTCGATTTCGGGCAGTGGATGATTGTAGAGCGGAGTATCATCAGTTGGGAGTAAGGTCATTTGGAGTTGGGAGTTGGGAGTTGGGAGTTGGGAGTGGGAAGTTGGGAGTTGCGGCTCGCGCTCGTCGGGTTTCCCGACGGTTTAGCGAGACAAGACAGGGAGTGGGGAGTTGGGATG
>NZ_PVWO01000094.1 GCF_003003845.1 Chamaesiphon polymorphus CCALA 037
AACCATATAAAAGGCTTAAAGGCAGGAATTAATAATTTTTCTTTTCTTCTTTTATTAGGTAATTGGCAAACAAAAACGACATCGCCAACCGATACAGCAGCTTCAAGGCTGGTATTGATGACTTTCACGTACATCTTTTCTTCAGTAACTTGGCAACTAACGATTTCCAGATTGCGATTATCGGCAAATTCGGGAATGGCGATCGCTAGAATCTCATGATTATCGACGATTCGGTAGCGATTGCTTAAAAACGCCCGCATTTGTCCGCGCAGAGTACGAATGAGTGAGGTTTCGCCTTGCTTTTTACCCAGCCAATAGTTGACATTGGTGGACAAGAGTTCGGGAGATGCCTCGCGCATCCGATCGTAATAGGGTTTGGTGATTTGAAGGCGGCTCGCCATTTGTGCGTGGGCATAGTCGGTTGCGGGCATTATTTCAGCACCATTGTTGGTTTCAAGGTGAAAGTCACCATTGCCGAGCATACTCAAACTTGGGGTTGGAGCATGGAAGTCCCGCTTAGATTCTTGCTGAGCGGTGAGTTCTTCGGCAAGTTGGACGAGAGTAAGACCAGTCTTCATAATATTGTCCTCAAATAAGTTAGTAGTGGAAATGAGAAAGCCGCCAAATCTGTATAGAGTTGGCGGCACATAAAAAGAATCTTTGGGTAGCTGGCAAATTACGTTCGATCGAGTTTTTTCAAAGTCATTTTTTTGTGCTATTAATTTTTTCCATTTCAGCAAAATTATGCTACTTGGCTAAACTGGTAATAATCGCGCCGATCGAGCCAAAGTGCCTCGTCGATCTCTAATTGCATTTGCTTGTCAGCTTCGCTTAGTGGTGGTGAAGCTGTAGTATTCTCTGACTCGATCTTTACGGCGATAATTGGTATGATTGTCATTAGATATAAGCGAGTAATGTTAGTTAAAGATGGCGTTTTGTTTGCGTAAAATGTCATCACAAAGAAAAGCAAGATCTACACGAGGTAGATCTTGCTTTTTGCGTTTGGTCGTAGATTGTAGGTTAATTGGTTCTATTCATCATCTTCATTCAATCGTTCTAATCTGCGGATGCGCCGACTCATCGATCGAGATTTACGGGCATTCTCTTCGATCGCATAATTGAGATCGTCGAATTGAACTTGTTGAGCTGCAAATCCAGAGCGAATAGCTACAACGATTACACCTTCGAGTGAATTATATCGATCTCGCAAGATATTCAAATCCTCTCGCGTTGCTGTAGTATTCTGTTCAAGAGTCGTAACTCGTCCTTTGATCTCAACAATGTCGCCTTTGATCTCAACGATATCGCCTTTGATAGTAATGATATCTTGCTGCATAGCTGATACCATTGGAACGAGCGGCATTAATTGACTTAACTGTTGTTCGATTCTTGCTAATACTTCTTCAGACATAAAAAATAATCCTGGTTTTTACAATTAGATGCCGAATAATAATTGAATTAATATAATTGAATCAATTATAACATCGGCTGTTGACAATTGGCAATTGAAGATGATAAGTCGAGTGTTTTCAGGTGAAAAACTCGTAATAGACTTCGACAATTGCTTCACTAAATGAGAAGTGGCGAGATTCAAACTCGCCAGAGCGCAAACAGACAAAGTGACGACAAGCAGAGATTATACGCACGAGCATTTTGATTTCTCCTGGATGTACGGATAAAGAAGTTAGCAAGTTAACTGTTGGCTTAGTGGCTGTATGTATATGGTGGCGATATTCTTTTACCATCAATACTCAGACATCAAGCACAGAAAGACCCGATCGCCAATTTCGACATAGATTTTAAGTTCTGGCAGTGGAAAATCGGTGTAGTTAATTTCCTTATTCACCCGAATATTTCCATTACCATCATCGCAAATCAATTGCGCTTGCTGAGTTTGGAGATCGACGGTTAACTTCCAGAATTGGCGGTCATCTTGAGCCTTAAATTCTGTATTTTGATAGCTAGCAATCGCATCGATTAGCCAATAACAGCCGTGCTGTTCGAGGAAGCGAATACCATCGGTATAGTCGATACGTCCTAATGGCGTTCGTCGATAATACGAGTTCTCGCTGCCATAGAAGTATCCGAGATGCGATTCCCATTCTTGAGCGTTCAAAGCTTTGGTTGGGGTCATGGTTAAAATCTAATAAGGTGGGTGGATAAAATACATGCAATCGTCAAATAAGCAAGTCAGAATTGCATCTTAACTTGCTTATTTTTTAGTGAATCTGGTAGATAATGCGGATCTAACCACCTGCATCACAAGATTGCGATCGCATCGCTCCATCTGCTCGATATCTCCACCAACTTGCAACGCTGGTTCGATCTGAAGTGGATCGAGCAGCAGCGTCGGTAGGTTGAAGTAACGAGCAGTGTGGATAATTCGGTTGGCTTTGTAATTACCAGCTAGATCGAAATCGGGCAGTACTACTAGCAGCGATCGAGCAAATTTGGCTTTAATCGCTCGGAGTTTATCGAACGTGGTTTGATTGGAATAGTCGCCACCTTGAAAACATAGAGCTGGAATCCCGCGACGATGGCCGATCTCGACGCATTTTTGACCTTCTACGACGAGAATCAGGTTGACGACGTTTGGATAGGGTAGCAGCCGCGACAGTCCGTAGACACACCAGGGCAGACTACCCGCACCGTTAACCCACTCCTTGCCGTTGAAGTGCTGTGGGAAGATCGACTTATCGCCCACCCAATCGATTCGCATCACCCGCTGGGATGGGCTGTAGCGATAGATGGTGCGATTGCCCCTAACTTCACTCAATACCTCATCAGTCATCAAGGGATAACCGAGTTGTTGCGGATGAATGCTGGGGACGATTGAATGAGATATCGACTCAGATTGGCGCGGTTTGGACTGTTTGAAGTCTGGCACCAGCCGCGCCATAATCTCAAGCCGATGCTCTCTAGTAGGGTCGTTCCAACACATCCATTTACCCTCTGGGGAGAAGGTGAGATTGTGACAACCACAAGCGGGGCACCAATACCGATTCTGATAGCGACGGTAGTTGGTGAGGAGATGCTTGTAGTTGGCAAGGACGATTCCCTCAAGGGGACGCTGCGCGAACGGTTCGCGGCTAGAATGGGATGTCATCAGAAAAAAGGGGTATAAACCCTGCCCACTAGCGATAGTAAAGGGCGGCTTTGCATCAAATTAAGCTACAACTAATCCGGTCGATCGACGGAGAAGAGTGACTTTGCTAGCTGTTATCTGTCCCAACCGCTTCCAGTTAGAATCGCTGACAGATATTTGCTTGTGAGTGTCGCCAGAGACATAGCCGATTCCTTTTGGGGAATTAACCAAGTCGCCTTTCCTAAAGCCGTGTCGAGTAGTCGTACCACCATATTTACGGCGGACAGCACCCTTAGCTGGAATCATAAGGTGCAACTGGCGACGAGAATAGGGCGGACGACGCACCACCTTAAAGGTGGCAGACGTAATCTCAACCGAGCCAAACCAATTGCTTCCTCTTTCGTTCGCGCCATGCCACTCTCGATATTGGATAAACCCAGAAGCAGCGATCGCCACACCATCAACGGCATGAGTAGCAAATTCAGGCTTGGACTTATCGGTTTTGTTTTTCTCCAAACCCAGATAACGACGAATAGATGCAGTCTGCCACCCTTCGATTGCGACTACGGGTGCGAATCGTTTTAGTTGTTGCAACATCCAGCGTTGTCCGACCATTACAGCCGAGAAGCCTTTTCCCGATCTCGCTCGTTTGCGTCCAGAAGTCAGGTCTACATCGGCACGAACGTACTCGTAACGGATCTCTGTCACTGGGTACAGTTGATTCAGCTCGGCTACGATTCTAAGTTCGAGTTGGCGGTTAGCACGGATCGAGGGTGCTAACCTACTGGTTCGACGATTAGAGAATCGTTTTTGCCGATGGGCGCGCTTGGCGAATGAAGTCTTGCGATCGATCCGTCTACCTCTGCGCCCTCGTCGCATTAGCCTACGGACATCCATCCGATCTCGTACTGTTTGAAAGGGTAGAATCAGGTGAGCGGTATAGTGGGTAAACTTGGCAGACTGAACGCCTATCCCGCTATAGAGCTTGCCAGGGTCGATACCGATGACGATATCTTGAGTGGCGTAACCCGATGGTTCGGTAGTTAGTTGGAGGTAGAACTGTCCGCAGTCAGACCACTTACCTATAGCTTTGCCAGATTCGAGCCACTTACGGGCGCGACTGGACTTGGTGGGCATGGCTGGGGAGCCATTTGGATTTTGAACTGGTATTCTTTGCATGATTTGGTATAACCCAATTTCTTGTTTAGAGTCTCTTCGCCCACCCAATAAACCATGTCCTGTCTTTAACAGCATCCTTACCAATAGGATTTAGAGTGAATCCGAACTAGAGAAGTATTCGGAAGTCTGTAAGATGATTAGGCTCTTGGGCTATTCACTTCTTAGTTAATAGATTGGTCTATTAATCCTCACTCCTCTAGGGTGAGGTTATTGAACGAATTCTTCTTCGACGATCGATGAATTCACATCGATGGCAGTAGTTCGATCTGGTGGAGCCATAGTATCCTCAATTGCTGGGGTAATTAGCAGATTTTGCGGCGGCGGTGGTGCGGGTAAAGTCAGAACCATCGTTCCAGGAGTCGGATCTGCGAGTAATAACCGTGGACGAGGGTTCATTATCCCTACGACCATATCGGCGATTTCTTCATTAGTACCCAAGAAGAAATCTTCCCAGTTTTCTACGGTGGGAGTGACATAACCATCGATATAGCAAGCGGGTGACTTATTCTTTTCGCCAACGACTTTACGGATGATGTGCGGTTGAAATAGGCACAGTGCGTTGAAAGCTTCGTTGCGGGGACGAAAGTTGGTATTATTTGCCCGTGCTTGACACCGAGCAACAGATACACAAAATTTCTGCCATTCTGTGGATAGAGTGGCCTGATGTGCCCCTTTAGCAACTAATTTCAGTGGGATGTCGTGTAGCGGTTGCTTTTGCTCGTCGAAGAACATCACCAGATAAATTTGGAAGTTGCCGACATTCTCATTTTTCTGTTGGCGATCCCATTTGCCAATGACGACCAGACTCTCATCTTCTTGGGAGGCTTTGCGATCGAACATTCCCAGTTGACAGATCGGGGTTAGAGCCATACGGGGCTGTTTGAGCAAGATACCCACATTTGTCTGACCGGAATTGTAAGCGTACTCTGTCAGCTTGCTGGGGTCGAGGTCGCGCCAACCTGCTTTCTCAGCTTCGGATAATGGGACGAAGTAGCCGCACTGTTTGGGGTCTTCGCCGCGCAGGGCTTGGCAATACGGAAAGGAGAAGTCAGTTGCAGCATAATCGTTGCTCAGGTACTTGTTGTTGATATTAGCAGTCATGAGTTTTTAGAAAATAAAAGTCACGAAAAAAGCACCAGTCGAGGAAACTGGTGTCAGAGGAGAGATTACCAATTAGCTAACCCTCACTTTCACAATGTGAAGCAACGTGGGGCTGGGCGTGGGCTAAGAATTTAGACATACCCACTGCTATAGCAATTGGAGTATGAATTGCCGTACTAGAAATATTTCTAGTACGGCGATCGGCTTTTTTGCAAATAAGATCTCTCACAAATGAATACAAAAGATTTAGACTGAGTGGATCGAGTATCGATCTTTCATCTGTGCATCAGATCGTTTGTTTTTATTACAAAATCAGCTCTGACGCTATTGCCAAGAAAAATAGTAAGGCTCGAATTTCTAGTCTTAATTTTTATACTCTAACCTTTCCTCTCTATGCGTTTTCAAATATCTAACAGACAACGATCAAGCGGCACTTTCGAGAATTGCAATTGCGAATCCAAATGCAATAAGGCGAACAATAAAATTGACGGGTGCAAGGGGATACATTACTGCCGTCATCAAATAACATATAATTTGATAAATAGGTTGAACGATTGTCAGACGAACAGAAGTGAGAAAAAGATACGAGAGAAATACGCCCAAGAACAGCCAACAAGCCGAGCAAACGTACAAAAAAACAGATTCAATCTTCTGAGACAACATAATTATAAATAGAATATTTGAAAGATCTCAACAAATGCTCACAGAGGGAAATATGCTCGATGTAAACACAGCACTTGGCAAGTTACGAGCAGAGAAAAATAAATAAGAGAAAATAGAGGGGAGCGACTCTGGAAGTACAAGGAGCGAAAAGATGATGTTTCCCCTAGTTGGAGTACCCGAAACAATAGCCAAAGGCATGAATGCCTACCGAGGAGTATTCTGTCGGCAAGCAGGATTTGAGCATGTGAGTCGGTACATCAGCGGACTACTGTTAAGCGAAAACAAGACAGTGCAAGGGATATACGCCCAACAGATCTATGCAGAAGGAGAAGGGGTGACACGCCGAGCGATGCACGCAGCAGTATTTGAGGCAGGGTGGGACTCGCAGGAATTAATGACCGAACATCGGCAGCTCGTGGGCAAACAGCACCAGGGGAAGGGCAGAGAAATAATTAGTTTGGATTGGACATTATCCCATCATGAATACGGATTAGAAATCTATGGGGTCAAACGCAGTTACGATTATGTCAATCGGTGCATGAGTAATTATCAAACAGTAGTAACCGCAACGATTGCCAATCCAGAACGAATTGATGGAATCGCTACCGAAGTCCAATTACCGGACTTTAGTAAAGAGGAAAAAAAGTATTTGCAAATGACGGCGCAAGAAAGTTATCAAAGTCAAGAGCAATTAATGCAAAGATTAGTCGAACTGTTGCATTATCAGCGAAACCGACTGGCGTACAGAAAACGGACAGAAATAGCCGTGGATATCGTGCGTCAAGTCGAGTCAGAAGGAGCATTCCCACAAGCAGATTATGCTTTTGACAACGGAGTATTAACGCTAGAGTTAACTCAGCTAATTGAGTCATCAGGAAAACATTGGGTCAGCGAGATTGAAAGTTCGCGATTAATTTTATGGTTGAATAAATGGTGTCGAGTTGATGCAGTTGCTAGTCAATTGCGGACAGCACACCCAGAAAGTTTTCGTCCATTATCAGTACGATGTCGCAATGGTGAGGTCAAACAGTTTTGGACTTTTACTAAAACTATACGCCTCAAACGTTATGGACGAAAACGATTAGTTATTGTGCATGAACGGGAGGATTTAAGTGATGAGCCAAGATTTTTATTAACTGATGCGTTGCATTGGGAAAGTGGTCGAGTTATTCAAACATGGAGTTATCGTTGGACTATCGAGATTTTTCATGAATTTGCTAAACAGGTGACTGGTTTTGAGTCGGCTCAGGTGCGCAATCAGGAGGCGGTTAAACGCCACTTCTGTCTAAGTTGCATATCGCAGTCGTTACTTCAATCCTTACCCTGCCAAGGTCAAAAATCTGAACGATTTATGTTTGCTCACAACCAGCAAACGGTAGGACAGCAACTTTATAGTTTGACTCGCGAAGCTTACCTCCAAATGCTGCATCTGGTGCAAGGTCTATTTGCCCAAAACCATACCTGCGAGCATGTTTTGGAGGTGCTAATGCCTGCTTAGTCTCCTCCATCATATTTTTCTCTGTTCGTAACTTGCCAAGTGCTGTAAACAATCCTTGCATATACGGGCTAAAATCACTAAAATCTGCTTTACCAGAACTGGAATTCTTGCCGCAGATTTAATCGCAAAATGGTAGCAAATCGTCAAGTTCGTATTGAATCGTTCGTTGGATCTCTTCATGATAAACAACAAACGGTTTTGAGATCGAGTCAAAGATATATCGCACTATGCCAATCGCGCCTGTCGCAGTCCGCACGATCGATCCGATGGCAGGATGGACGGTTTGATTAATTGGTTCGGGTTCAACTAGATCGGAGGAAGTCTGGGGTTCTTCTGCGGCGTTCGATCGTGCGATTGCTGGTGGAATCGGGCACTCTGATGTCGATTTGTCTGTAAAGTCCCGATCTGTGGATCGTGCAGAGCGATTCCGCCGTGCGGACACTCCGAGATCGATTATTTGCCGCACATCATCTCGTTCGTCATCACTCAATACCTGCCACAACTCGATTTTTGCAGATCGAGCTAGATCTGCCGTCAGGAATTGGATCTCATCCTGAGTTCTTGCAGCAACAAGCGAGTTTGCCAGCTCGATTGTCGATTCGATTCGATCGAGTTCTGGATGATGCAAGAATTCTAGCAACAGATCGTCAGGAATAGTATCGATCTGCGCTCGAACCTCACAAGCGAGCGTCACCACCGATCTTGCTTGTGGGCAAGCTAGCACAACTGGATCTCGCTCGACTTCCCACATCCCGCTGGCGAGTGCATGGTGAGACACATTCCACGAGCATCCCTGAGCATCACGCACCACCCAATTCAATCCGTTGACAGATACCACGCGGCAATCAAACAATGCAGCATAACTTTTCCGCCCAATTTTGAGAGCGTTCCGTCGCAACTTAGCTCCGATCTCGATCGAACGAGTTGGATCTGGGTCTAAATCTGGCTCGATCTCCATTCGAGGCTCGATCCGAGAGCTACTTTCACTCCCATTACTCATTTCCAAAACCTCTGTAGAATGAAGATCGCAGCAATCGTCAATAAAGCCTTCAGTAGTAAAAGTAATTTGAGTTAACGAGCTTTGTAAGTCTAATAAGACACTTGTATGCTCAACATTGAGAAGATTGGAACGCTCTGGCTCTGACTCTAGTTTGGTGTATAAAAATTGTAAATTGCTAATAGATCCGCATAATAAATTGATGCAGTACACCTGTAAGTGATACTGTAGGAGCAAATTAATAGCAAACACTTCATATAGGATTTTAGGGTGAAATACTGTTATAGAGTCAGCATTTTTAATCGATTGCTTTTGTCGATGGTTTAAACTTGTTTTTTGGGTTAATGGCTCAGCCAGACTTGCTTCTAGAGATTTTAGCTTTAGGGTAAAATCTTTGCTTGAATCTGCTATTTCGACACTCGCCAGACTTCCATTCCAAAGTGACTTATATTTTTTGTCATACAAAGTCACAGTTGAAATTTTCTCATCGTGCAGTTCTTGCCACTGTGTTTGGATCGCTTTGATTCGGTCGGTGATAAGTCGGGGTAACTGTCCTAGCATGACTAGGATCGCCGTTAATCGTTGCTGTGTCTGGTCTGCGGTTTTTTGATTGTGTGTGTTAACTTTTCGCTCCTTTTTCTTGATATGCTTGACTAATTTATCGATCCCAATGCCACGTCGCGCGGGGAATCCACAATAGCCTACGTAGTATTCGTTATCGATCGTGGCGTTTACCCAGTCCCAGATTCGGGATTCAATGTCGCCTTGATGATTGCAATATTCTGAGTAACCCCTGGTGCCAAGGACTGTTTCATGTACCCAGTCAAATAGTTCTTGCTTAACTTCCAGGTCTTTGAACACTACGCCATAGGCAACGAAGATCTGAAGCATTTGGTTTGTTTGTCCTTTCCCCGTCCAGCCAATTGCCATTGTTAACAGCAGGTCTTCTAACCACTCCCTGGCTGCTTCGCTGTAGTCACGGTCTAAATATTGATATTTAGCAATTTTGGTGGTGTAGAGCCGATACGCCCAGTCTAGGGCTACTTCAATCTTGGCAATATCTTCGCCATGTGCTGCGGCTGATGCTTGAGCTAACCTTAGAAACATCGAAACTTGTCCGAGGTGGGTCAGACTTTCTGCATTCGTCACGATATCGCCCCAACGATCGAGGATGTAAGAACCACTGTCTGGTTGCAGGGGCAGTCGATGAGGCTTATAATTACTGAACTTGCCGTTGGTGGTGTATGGCTTGGGGTTGGGAAAAATCTCCAGGTGCCCTGGTTTCGGCTTGAATCCCGCGTTAATTAAGGTGACGTGAACGAGGCTGGCAACGCGGAATGTGTGAAGTTGTTTTGGAAAGAAGTAGTAAACGTGAATCCCACCACTATGGGAGCTTTGAATGAGGACTGGATGGATTAGCCCTTTTTTCTCTAAAACATGCAGAAGTTTTTGGAAAGCTTTGGAATTGTTCGCTGGATGGTAAGGGCTATTGCTATCGATATCCAGCATGGTGTAGAAGGTGCTGGCTCCGAATCCCACTCCTAGCAGAAATAAGGTGCTAGCGTAGTCTTTAATAAATCCGCCACTTTTGAGTTGGTATTTACCGATTGTCTCCCACTGGGGCTTATCGGTATTCTTGGCTTTGATAAAGTGGTAGCCAAGATGGAATAGTCGAGCGAGTTGGCTGTAGAGGTCGATCTGAGGGTTCATTCGGGCGTTCCTAGTGGAATCACCGAGCTTCATTTAAACCTTTATATTTCATCCTCACCCTCGATCCCCGAATCTTTGCTTTAGTGAGATGCAAGCCACACCGTGCAAAGAATGACATTACAACCAAAATTGGTTATAATGAAATTAATAGCCTGTTCTAAAAACTATTATTTGTTGTTTCGGGGATTTGGTGAGACTAAAGTTTGAGGTTTAGACTCAACTCCAGCAAGTCCTGTATGATTTTATCAATTAAGCCCTAGCGCGTAGGAACGTGGGGCTTTTTTGATGTGTACTTTTCCATATTACTTTAATTTAGGTGATTTTAGGCAGTAGAAATTTAATTAGGTCGGCGGACTGTAGCAAATAGGTTGTATAGCCAATATCGATTTTGACTACTCTAGTATGCCCAAAATTAACTCTGGCTTCCGGATCGTGATGTAATTTATCTAATTCAGTCGCGCCAGTGAGGACGATCGCTCTGATAATCGGTTTTTTGCGCTGAGCAGCCGTAGCTCCGATAATCGGTGACTTGACTTTTTGTAACCAATTTGTCTGCTTCTCCAGAGTTTCGAGAATTTGGGTAGTAGTACTCCAGTGCTTTAGTCCTCTCATCCCTGTATGCCGAAGGTAAAACTGCTTGCGAGTTTCATCCCACAGAATGTAGTTGCTCTCATTACTTCTGAGCATCAACGCGAAATTTCGCTGGTCGGCCATTTTGACAAATAAGTCAATCACCCCAAATTCTGTTTTAATTTCGATCGTTAATTTTAGTCCATTATCTCCAAAGCTAGTTAATAATAGCTCGATCGTATTAGTTAGTCTATTAACTCTAGTAATAGCTTCAGTAATTCTTTTCTGAGCATTTGATAGCGCGGAATTTACAGATACATTCGGACTTAATAAAGTCAGTAACGCATAACTAAAGATCGCTTTACCATCAGCCATCGCGATTATCTCGTCTTGCATTATCCGTAGATCGTTCAACGTTGCCCGATTGATTGGATAGCGATCTCGTTTTGGGTGACAAGCTGAGAGTAAATCGCGTTCGAGACATTCCAAGCAAGATGTATTCTTGCCTAGATTGATAATTATTGTTGATGATAGCTCCAGGTAAACTCGACAATCGATCGTCGATTTATTCATTAATATACTTTCAGTTATTGAGTACCCAAGTAACTCAGCAGCCGACAATATCGGTGTGTTTGTAGAAGTTGTCGCTACAGCAATGGGAGATGAGTTTTTTCTCATTTTACTTCTTCATTCTTATTGCTGAAGTTTAAATTAATAAATTTTGTTAGTATTCAAATATACTATGTTGTCTCATGCCGATTTGATGGGAATACATATAAATCTAGTTGTTTTTTATTGGGGACTCGAAGTTAATGAGCGGAACAGAAATTGACGATCGATTAGATAGTTTAGATGATTATGAATATGAGTCTGTAGCATCCAAAGCATCTAAATCGGTAGCACAGACAGAACAGTCACCAGATCGCGATTCTCTCGGATACTTACTCAGGCAAGAAGCCAAGGGGATTCGAGAGCTGGCGCAGAAAACGGTCGATCGACATCAAATATCCGACACCGATCCGGTAGCTGAAGTTTTACAAGCTACAACGATGTTGACGAATCTGGTCGGTAGATTTGAAAATCACACCAGAGAAATCCTGGATTCGCATGGAAATAGCTTGGAAGAAAGAATCGCCCAAACAGTTCGCACGAATATCAGACAGAATGATGCGAAGTTATCGGAGGTTCGAGATGCACTTAAAGAGTCAGGGGAGAGTTTAGACCGGACGCTAGAGATTTTAACCAAGCAATTCAATTCTAATGCACTCGACCGATATACAGACGATATAGTCGCTAAAATCAGCATATCTCAGGGTACGAATACCTTACTAAAACAGGTTCTTCAGAACGAGCAAACGCTCGTGGAAGTTACCAATAAGCTCGATACGATTAAATCTCCGCCAATTCAGACGCATATCCAACAGATTCCCTGGTTCTTTTACGCGATCGGCGCAACGATGGCATTAACATCCGTCATCGCAGCGGGACTAACGTGGAAAAAAGTAGACGAACGGGTGGCAGTTGAAAATTGGTTGAATAGTCCCGACGGAAAACTGGCTAGGCAAATTGTCGTAATTAATAGAGGTGGGCTGACAGCGCAGTGTAAAGCCTCAACACGCAAGCTGAATACACCAGTGCCGATAAATGGGATCGATCGTGACAAGCTCTGCTTTGTGGCGATTCCATAACTAGGGTTTTCTGGAGCGATCGGATTCTTTACAAAAATGTAAAGTCAGGTTAAGTTTGGAGAACAAGTGTGTTCGAGTTTACCAATTAGTCTGATTCTTTGTTAAGGAGGCTACGCTAACAATAACTCCTAAAATACGGTTAATTTCTAGGATCGATCCGAAACATACATTTCGGACATTCTTCTCGATTGCCTGTTAATACACGGTATATATTATATATAAGAATGCTATGCAACATTTTGGAATGCGCTATTTTAGAGACAACTTAGCAGATGTACTAGATCGTGTCGCTGAGGGTGAAACGATTGCACTGACTAGAGAAACAAGGAGACGTAAGAACGATTCAAAAGAACCCAATGTTGTAGCATTTATAGTACCTCCCGAAAATTTACAAACAAATAGCAAGCCGTTAGAAGCAGAGAATTAATCGGAATTCGATTTTTCTCTAAGATAGGCTTTTCTAACAAAAACGATAAGCAGCAGTCGCTTTAGATAGATCTAAAGTGACTGCTTTTTATTATCTAATTTTCACTACTTAATACTGTATTTAGCATATTTACTGAATAAAACGCATTTAACACCCTATTCCAACCTAGCTTAATTATATTCTCAGCTATTTAGCTTACATTCGTCACAAATGTCGATAAATCTTACCTTTACAAAACAATATTACATGGGTTAACTTGTATTCTTAGTCAATAACAATTCTAATCAAGTCAATTTGAACTTTGGAATTAATCGACTTTCGATTCTCAGAAAGATCGTCTAAACAATTCAACATTGGTACATCAAGTACATTGCGTACACACTGGACACAGAGTACATCGCTCGCTCGGCATCTGCTTAATTTAAGGTATTTGCTTAAAACTATTTACCATTATTAAGTAGTCTAGACAAATTGATAGACACCCCACGTATTTACTCACTTATCTGCTGCAATTAAAAACACTAGAAATATGACTATGACTAGAACATTTCGTATCGATCGCCAAAAATCGCGTAACGTATTCGATCGCTTTTATCATTCTTTTTCGGCTGAATTCTGGCTGATTACGGCTAGTGCAATTATTATTTTTGACTGGTGTTTGCATCCTTCGAGCAGTACTGCCGCATTTTTAATGTTGGCGACTGTGAGCTTGGGTGGGTTTGCTCTTTGTTCTACCAATCCAAGAATCGGCAGAACTGCTAGTGATTTCTTACGCAAACACGGTAAAAGTGGCGTATGGCTGATGTTTGTTGGCTTACTGGTCGGGATTACGGTCTTTAATTATGCAACTAGCCCGTCTAGCGCGCTGATCTTGACTAACTCAGGAATTTCAGTCCTTACAACTATTCTTTCTGGTGGTGCTGCTGGTGGTGCTGCTTCTCCTGCTGCGGGGATTCTCAACAACGTGATTCTTGTTTTCCGAGTCCTGTTTTTCCTGGGGTTTATGTGGGCGTTATACAGAGCCTACGACAAATATTCTCAGCAAGCTGAATTATTAGATGTAATCCAGACACCAGTTGTATTACTTATAGTAGTCGGGATTATTGATGCTGCTGCTGGGATATTCCTGGCAACACCAGCACCTTAGCGTTCGGAGATCGAGTCGATCTAACGATTATTAGATCGACTCGATCGAACGGATTTAGTTAATTTTAAACTGTGTAAATATGTCGTGTCTATTAAAGTAAATCGGATTTTATCAAGAAAGCGAAATATTGCTGGCATCCCTGCGGATGTGATGATTCCAGCTCTGTTGCTAGACATTTTAGTATTGATATTTGGATGCGTAACTTTTGGTCTTCCGTGGATGCCGACCATCGTAGTTTGTCTAGCGATCGATGTCGCCTGGGCAATTTTAGTGGCTAGAGGAGTTTGGAGATTTCTCGGCACTTTCCATCATCCATCTCGTTACTACCGCGCCAATATTCGCTACAAGCCCTTCCTACAATTCCTCCAAGATTATGACGCTCGCCCCCAAAAAGCCAAACAAGCAAAGAGAAAACGTCGTCGCTAAAGTTGCAAACAACAAGGTTTCCCACAAAGTTTTACCACGTAAGGATAAGCTTTTGCCTGGTGGTAAGGCTGAAAAAGTATTACCGATCGAGAATGAATTCGATCTGATCTGTCACATTCAATTTGAAGCAGAAGGGCGTAAATTTGGAGCGTATTTATTATCTTGGGCTGAAACTAAATATAGAGCGGTTTTCGGTTTTGATTGTGACGGCATTCATCCAAACTTACCCGACGCACAGCTAGACTCAACGTTTTATCAAACTAGTAATGGATTTAAGGATTTACCTGAAGGTGAGTTGTTAACATTTCATGCGAAGTCTTTCGTTGAAGATAGCGATCGTCGCAACTACTTAATTAAATTAATCAATACTCCCTTCCCGCCAGAAGATTATAGAATAAGGTTGTAGATATGTTGAATCGTATTTGAAATTTGGATTGGAGTCT
>NZ_PVWO01000538.1 GCF_003003845.1 Chamaesiphon polymorphus CCALA 037
ATTTCGATATCTTCGCACCAATAAAATTTTATTAAGTGCCATGCTGCAAGTGGCGGTATTATCTTTTACGATCGCTGCATTGCCCGTGCTCTCAATCGAACTGACGAAAGAAGTAGGCTTGAAACCAGAACAGTTTGGCTCATTGGTAGCCGCCGCTGGAATTGGATTAGTCTTTGGAGCTGGGGTTTTAGGCCATTTTGGCAACCGGATTCAACAAAAATCACTACCACTAATTGGATTTATTGGTATGAGTGCGGTGATGGCCATATTTACATTTGTCAATAACATCCGCATTGGTTTGCTCTGTGGTGGGATTTTGGGATTTGGCGCGTCATTAATTGCCGTACCGATGCAAACGCTCATCCAAGAAAAAACACCAGAATCGATGCGCGGCAAAGTGTTTGGGTTTCAGAATAATGCGATTAATATTGCCGTAGCCGTCCCTCTCTTAATTGTTGGCCCGTTGACCGAGCAATTTGGCCTCCAGCGAGTATTATGGGTGATGAGTGGCATTGTCACGCTCGCGGGGGTTTTAGCCTGGAATAGTACTCGTCATGTGTTGGAAGATGCCATGCAGGAAGAAAGCTCGCATGAATCTTGAGTTAATGGGAGCGGGGGAGACAAGGAGCAATTTATCCGCAATCTGCAATCCGTCTTGACTCAAACACATGCTCCTCCATTCTCCGCGTGGTTGCATCCGCAAAATCCAAAATAGTCTGAGCTGGCGCAGATCTGATGGCGACTGTGGAAGCGGCGAGCGGATATAGGTGAAATGGCTGATGGCGGTGTGTCTACGATCGGGTTATCTTTGTGATGTGAGGTTGGTTATAGCTAATTAGGTCGGTAACCAACATCAAAAATTTTTTTAGTAACTGCTGCTCTCATTTGCATCTGTTTACGAAAGGAAATCGGGGTTTTAAATTTGAATGGCAATCGTTAGTAATCTAACGACTGCCATTTTTTTATACCCATTAGATCTTTGACTGCGCTAGAGCTTTGTGACTCACCATCCTCACCATTTGGGTTGCCCAATCTAGACTACTCTTATAAGCCATACCGCCAACTTTGAGGGTCTCTTTTTAACCACAGCGAGGTGATGAGATATCGCTCCTAGCTCCGGAGAGTTACACGAAATTTCTCGACTAAAACATCGCGAATTTTTTGTTGTAACGGCTCGACATCGGTATCGGTTAAAGTGCGATCGAGTGCGCGATAGATCGATCGAATTGCCAGACTCCGTTGTCCGTCGGGGACATTAGCACCGCGATATTCGTCGAAGACTTCGACGTCTTCTAATAACTCACCGCCAGCTTTGACGATCGATTTTTTAATATCTGCTAAAGATAGATCGATCGGGGCAAAGAAAGCAATATCTCGATCGGATGCGGGATAGGTAGAATAACTTTTAAATACTGGTACTAACCGCTCTTCGGCTGCGAGATAATTGAGGATCGGATCGAGGTTAAGTTGGAAGACATATACCTCCGCTGGGAGATCTTTTTCCTGACGGAGTTGGGGGTGTAATTGTCCGAAGTAACCCAATTTTTGACCCTCTAACCATAATGACGCCGTGCGCCCTGGATGCAGTTTTTCATCCGATCGATCTGCTTGATATTCTACCGGGATATTCAGGCTCTGACAGACGCTATCGAGCATTCCCTTGGCTTCATACCAGGTGAGGGGTTGAGGCTTACCGCCAGTCGTCCAGCGTCCGACACCAGGATCGCCACCGACGATGCCTGCTAAGACATCGGTTTCTGTCAAACCTGTCTCATCGCGTCCGAAGACTTTACTAATTTCAAAGGCTTGGAATGCGCCATTACCTTGGGCGAGATTGGTTTGGAAACTTTGAATCAAACCGGAGATTAATTCCGATCTCAAAGTAGAATATTCGGCAAACATCGGGTTGACGATTTCGACTTGCGAGCCGTTATTTAATTTCTCAATGGCATATGAATACTGGACGACTTCATTTAAACCCACAGCCCGAAACGCCGCCCGAATTTGGCGCAATAATTCCTCATCTAAAGACAGGAAACCCGCCGCTGATTCTGATGGCAACGTATCCATGAATCGATCGTAACCATACAGGCGGGCAACTTCTTCAATTAAGTCAATTTCCCGTTCCAAATCGCGGTAACGGTAAGGCGGTACCACAACATCCCAGACGGTTTCTTCTTTATCGTCTAACGTCGCTGTCAATTGACATCCCAACGCTGTTAGCGTGCGCTCGACATCTGCGGTACTAATTTCCCCAGGTTCGCCATCATCATCGATCGGCCCTAAGATTTGATTCAATCGTACCAACCGCAGTTTAATCGTGCGTGGCTGTAGGGTCAAGTCTGGACGACGATCGCTGACATCTTGACAGCTAATCTTACCACCAGCTAGCTGAACGAGTAACTCGATCGCCCGATGAGTGGCTGTCTCTAGCTCTGCAAAGTTGACACCCCGTTCGTACCGCGTCGATGCTTCCGATCTCATGCCGCCTTGGCTCCGTGCCGATTTCCGCACCGCGACGGGATCGAAAATCGCCGCTTCGAGGACAATGTTTTGAGTGCTTTCGTCCACCTCGGTATTTTCGCCACCCATGACACCTGCTAGGGCAACGGGGGTATCGCTAACGGTAATTAGGAGATTTTGAGCGTTGAGCTGGCGTTCTTGCCCGTCTAGCGTCTTTAATGTCTCTCCTTGCTTCTGGCTGTTGCGAACGCCCATCTGGATGGTTTGGTTGCCGCTGACTGCTTGCAATTTATCCGCATCAAAGGCATGTAGCGGTTGTCCCCATTCCAGCAGGATGTAATTAGTCACATCCACGACGTTATTAATCGGGCGAATACCAGCCGATTGGAGACGACGTTGGAGCCATTCTGGCGATGGACTAACTCGAACGCCCTCAATCAGCGTAGCTGAATAAACGGGGCACGCCTGAGTTTCGCTGACGCTGACAGTAAGTTGCGGTTGCTTGGCAATTGCCGACATATCGACAGCAGGTAATTTCAATTTTCCCCCTGTGAGCGCGGCGACTTCTCTAGCAATCCCTACCATACTCAGCGCGTCGGCACGATTGGCAGTGGAAGAGAGATCGAGAACGATCTCATCTAAGCCTAATAATGGGCGCACGTCGGTACCGATGGCTGGTGTTTGGGGATCTTCGCTTTCGCCAAAGATATAAATTCCTTCCGAATCTTTAGTCAAACCCAATTCTGAGAGCGAACAAATCATCCCTTCCGATTTTTCGCCCCGTAGCTTCGCAGGTTTGATTTTTAAGTCAACTTTGGGTAAATAAGTCCCCACGGTAGCAACAGCCACATGAATGCCCGCACGGACATTTGCCGCACCACAGACGATTTGCAGCGGTTCCTCGCCGCCGACATCGACGGTACAAACGCTTAATTTATCGGCATTGGGATGTTGAATTCGCGTCAGCACTCGCCCGACGACAACACCATCCGCCCAAGTGCTACGATCCTCGATCGATTCAACCTCAAATCCAGCCAGTGTCAAGGTTTGCGCCAACGTTTCCGGATCTAGTTGGCAGTCTACTAGTTCTTTTAACCAATTTAGAGCGATATACATTTAATTTAATCAAGCTGATGAGCATCGTTGGCGCAACCTCCCCAAAGGAGAATCTCGCGCTTATCTATTGTCATACAGATTGGCTTTAGTGTCAGGAGTAGGCGAGGATACAATTTATTCCCGATCTTTTTGTCAAAATTACCAAAATGGGATAT
>NZ_PVWO01000539.1 GCF_003003845.1 Chamaesiphon polymorphus CCALA 037
TAAATGGTTTCGCCTACTTGTCGAGAAATGCTTAAACTATCTTCATCCAGTTTACTATTATCCCGCCCACCTACTTAGGTTTAGATATTCTTGAAATCGATCGGAGAGTTGGAGCTTTTTAAAGGCATTTAACCCCATCAAAATCGTGGTAAGGGGGTTTCGTACCTCATGGACGATCGTGGCGGCTAGTTCGCCAATTTCAGCTAGTCTGGCTAACGCTTTTTCGGCTTGCTTGAGTAGGGTAATATCCGCTGCTACTGCTAATAAGCAAGGTTCGTCCTCCAAGTAGATCGCCTCGGCAGAAAACAAGGTAGGGAAAATTTCACCCGATTTGCGGCGAAACCAGATCTCTAGATTGCTGACGGTGCCTTGCTGTTGTAGTTGTTGAGCGATCGAGACTCGATCGGCTGGATTCGCCCACACCCCCAGTTCTAGAGTACTGCGTCCGAGCATTTCTGCGCGGCGATATCCCAGCATCTGCAAGCAACGATCGTTGATTTCGAGGTAAGTGCCATCGTCGAGGGTGCTAATAGCGATCGCATCGGGAGAGGAGCGAAATGCAGTCGAGAACTTGGTTTCCGACACCCGCAAGGCATCTTCTACTTGCAAACGTTCCATCTCCGCTGCCGCTCGTGCTGCAAAAATCTCTAGAATTGCCTGCGTGCGCGCATTAGATTCCATCTCCTTATCATCTAGAACCGCCAGATGTCCCAACAAATTACCTGTCGAAGTTAGTAATGGAATGCCAGCGTAGCTTTGTGCTTCCATCGCCTCGAATTCATCTTTTTCTGCGGGAAATAAGGCTTGGATTTGGGCGGGAAAACACTGATAGCTATTACTCCCGACAACCCGTTCGCAGGGCGTACCGTACAAATCGTACTCGAACTCGTTGCCAAACTCATTGCCCTGCCAAAAGGCGAAACTCCGCACGCGGGTGGGTGGCGCATCCATGCACTCGCTGATGAAGGCATAGCGGACATCTAGAGCTTGAGCGAGGGAACGCACGAGGGAACGAAAGAAGTCTACACCCGTTGCGGAAACTGTACCTGCGACGATCGATCTGAGGATTTGCTCGGATTTTTGGCGTTCTAAGATTTCGGCTTGAAGTCTGTCGTTTGTCTGCGTCAGTTCGATCGTGCGTTGCTGGACGCGCAATTCTAGTTGGTTATATAGTTGGGCATTGTCGAGAGAAATTGCCGCTTGAACGGACAGAAACTGGATAATTTCTAATCGCTGGGGTGTAAAAGCTTCAGCCGTCAAATTATTTTCTAAATACAGAATTCCCGCCCGCTTAGTTTGATAAATTAATGGCGTACACAGAATCGATTTCGGCTGAAGAGCGATAATATAAGGATCTCGGTTAAAACGATCGTCTGTGGTAGCTCGATCGAGAACGATACTTTCTTGGGTACTTGCCACGTAATTGACAATCTCGATCGAAAACAGATCTTTGCGAGCTGTACTGTCGAGAGAATTACCTAGCAAAATAGACACGCGATCGGGTTCTACCACTGCGGCAATTTCTAATTCGCCATTGCTATCTAAAAGTAAACATCCGCGTTGTGCGCCAGAGTTCTCGATCGAGATTGTCATCAGTTTTGCTAACAATTTATCTAGCACGATCTCACCCGCAAGTGCTTGGGACGCTTTCATTAAAGCTGCTAGATCGAGTGCTGCCGATCCGGTAGTACTAGTGGTAGAAGCAAAATAACTAGTACTAACAGTTGAGGCTGGTTCGAGTTCGTTAACTTTTTCAATAGGACTCTCAGTTCGCTCTTCAAGTTGCTCTAGACATGCTTGCAGATCTGCACGAATTTCGTTGGTAGTTTGATGGCGATCTTCAGGATTTTTTGCCATCAGCTTCATCACTAGATCGGACAACAGCATGGGAATCGCCGGATCGATTTCATGAGGCGGTATCGGTTGTCTGGCAAGATGAGCGTGAACTAGCTCTAGCGGATCTGTTGTCTCAAATGGAAGACGAGTACACAACAATCGATAAAATGTTACCCCTAACGAATAGAAGTCAGTTCGATAATCGATCGATCGATTCATTCGCCCTGTTTGTTCTGGGGAAATATATGATAGAGTACCTTCTAGTAAGTTAGGATCGCAAGCTAGGGGACTTTCTGGCAATCGGATTGTAGCGAGTCCAAAATCAACAATCTTCACCTGTCCCGTGGCGATATTCAAGACAATATTAGCAGGATTAAGATCTTTGTGAATGATGTTATGCTGATGGATTTCGCCGAGAATTGATGTTAACTCAATTGCTAAATTCAAGAACTCTCTTAAATTAAATGTTCGATCGCGCAGACATATTTGTAGCGATGTTCCGCCGAAATCTTCAAGCACGAGTGCTGAATTTTGACCATAAGTTTCTAACCCATAAGCTGTAACAACACCTTCAATATTTAGACTTCGCAAAATGTTATATTCCAACTGGAATCGATCGATCTCTGGGGGCAATCGAGATTGTTGATTCGATATTTTGAGGATGACAGGCATGAGATCTGTACTGCGTCGCGCTCGATATAGCATCGATCTGGAGCTTTCGTAGAATTTCTCGATCGCTTGGTAGCCAGGAAAGTTAATCATTGTTTTTCCTAAATCCCTTTGAATCCCATTTTGGATTCGATCGATTGTTCGAGATCTACAGCACCGACTCGTTGCCGAGAATTAGCTCGTTTTTTAATCCCCACCTGACTTAAAAATACACCCAATAAAATAACGCTCCCGCCGATATATTGAGCGCGAGTGGGGACTTCGCCCAGTATTAGATAGGCAGCTAAGATCCCGAAAATCGGTGTAAACGAACCCACGATCGATGCTGTCGCCACCGATGAGGCGCGCAAACCAGCAGTCCAAAAAGATTGTCCCACGACAACAATAATCGCGCCGTATAGTAGCATCCATTGCCATAGAAACGGCGATAGGACATCGGTAAAATGGTAACGACCGTATAAACTCAAGGCAACACAGAAAAAGACGATTGTGCCCAATCCCGTCCGCATGGTGTTGTAGATTCCTAATGGCACTCTCGCAAGCCGCTGTTTGCCGACGATCGTAGCAATCGCTAAAGCCAGCGCACCTAACACCGTCAGCAATTCCCCCCACCCCATCGACAATCCCATAATCGGCATCATATTTGCCCGCGCAGGTTGCAGCACGATTGTCAGTACGACCCCCATAAACGCGATAATTGCTCCCAGAAATTCCCATTTATCTACTCGTTCGCGCAATAACCAGATCGATAATGCTAAGGTTAAAGGCGGTTCCAATCGACCGAGCAACACTACATTAGTTACTGGAGTCCAGGCTAGGGCTTGAAAAATCAAGCCTGGAGCCAGTGCGCCAGCCAAGATCGCCACCACAACCAAACTCACCCATTCTCGCCGCGATATGCGGTTTAATATAGTGGGATTCCATTGCGATCGATGGATGGCAACTAATACCAGCAACGCACACAGATTGCCTACAAACAATACGTTACACAGCGAGATCGGATTGTGTCCGCCCACGAAATTCATCGCCCCGATTTCCGTAATCTTGCGTGTCAGAGCACTAGAAGCCCCAAAAATCGGCACAGCCAGCCAGAGATACACTTGTCCGGGGATGCGGTTGGTAAATTGCTTCAGTCGTTGGGAACTAGAGGGATACCTGTCTAAATGTTATTTAGCGACCAGATAAAAGCTTGGCAGTGGAGACGTGAGGGTGTTTGGGATCTTTGAC
>NZ_PVWO01000540.1 GCF_003003845.1 Chamaesiphon polymorphus CCALA 037
GGCTTACGATCTGATGACGCACGAGATCGCACGGCGAGTTAGTTAACGTCAGTTCGGGCTAAGGATATTTGCTCCGCTCAAGCACCGCCCACGATTGAAATCGGGGCTAGTATCACAAAGTCCGCCTTCGCGGACTAAGATATATAGTCCGCGAAGGCGGACTTTGCATCACAAGCCGAGACTTCCAGTCTCTAGGCTGTTCTTGTCCCGAACTGAGGTTAGTTAGGTGATGCCGATTTACGGTATGATTTGCCCTGGCATTTAGAGTAAATTATACCTAGATTCAGTCATGCCATTAATTATTTCTATTAATGGTTCTTCTAATTTGTCTGCGACGAGATTTTTTAGTGGTACGGCGTTTTTTACGAACAGTTGTAGGCGGTTTCACTTCCGCAGGTCGAACGACAGGTGCTTCTTTAGTTGGAGTCTCTTCTGGTTTGCTACCGCCAAAAAGATTCGTAACCTGAAGGCTGGCTAACTGCTTCTCTAAAACTTTAGTTTCGGCGATCGCATTAAATGCCCTAATATTACTCATACTCCCGATCGTCTTGAGGTTTAACAGGGAAAGATTTAGCTGCATATCGGGAGCTACTCGATCGGCTAAAGATAGCATACTATAAGCCACGATATATGTCTCGGAACCGATGGTGACGGTTTGGCCTTTAGTGTAATAGTTATTCGCAAAAGCTCCGCCGCCAAATAAACTGACAAAAGCTTGAAAGTTACCAATTTCTAACTGACCGTTGGTACTCATCGCTCGCCATTCGGGGGTTAATTCCCTCAATCTAATCGAGGTAGGAATGCTATTGCCTTTTAAAATATCGGCAAAACTCGGATCTGCTGCTAATAATTTGGATGTGGGGCTAACTACTGGCTCAATTTCGGGAGTTGCCGCCCAGACCACAGGCTCGAACGCACTGATGGCTATAACTCCCAGCATTCCCCAACAAACTTTTCTAATATTCAACATGCGAGTAGATGTAATGACCTGAGCCATAATATCATCTCGGCTCGATCGATAGATCGACTCGCAAGAATTTTTTTGCAATCGCGATTTATTTGCTTAACAAATAGCAATGGTTTGTTACTTAGTTATCAATTCTCAATTCTCAATTAACATATAAAAGTCATCCATTTATTTTCTACTTTCGATCGCTCTGATGGGAAGTTTAGTTCCCCGTTAGTAGAAATAAAGTAGAGGAAGCGACAAAAACTCTACACTAAATGGATGCTCGACCCCGTAATACTTGCAGTTAAAAATGACGTTTGGAATACTAATTTCTGCACTGTCTGCCCCTCTACCGTCGCTCTCCTACGATGGGCAGCACTGGGTCACTGCGACATAACCCCCATCCAATGCGCTGGATCTATTAAATCGATCGTGAAATTAGCTTTTGAAAAATCATAAGACGTTAGCAATAAAAATTACTACCGATCCGTATTCCAATATTAGCTAACCCATTCGCAGATAAAATCGTCCTTTTGGATGAGTTTATTATATAGCTATTTTCGATATTGTAATCTTAAGAGTTTATGAATCTAGCTGTCTGAGTTCGCGCTGGCGTTGATTAAACTGTTTTTGCTCTAGGGTTAATAATTGAGAGTCAGTGGTAGATTGCATATCCCATTGCACTTCGGCGAGAAAAAATAGGATACCTGCGGTAATCGTCCCTGTAAATAGAAATTGCCAAGTTGACATATAAGGTAAAAGTGCGATCGCACCTAGATGTAGCAACCCACTCAATAAAAACGCACGCGATCGCAGTCCCCATGCTGTAATCGTATAGCCGATCGCGCTCAATCCCAGCCACAATCGACACAGATGCGGCAAGATAATCCAGCCACCACCAAAGATGCCCCAATTAGTCAACAACACCCCACCAATCGTCAATCCTACCCAGGCATAAACCACCCACCGCAGCCGCTCGACGGTTACCCAATACCAGGCAAGATGGCAGGTACCCCACGCGCCAATGGCGGTTAATATCGACCAAGCAATTGCCTGATAAGTCCAATTTAGGTCGATAAACTGAGCGGTGGTGAAGACAATTGTCGTAATAACACCCCACAAAACAAAAACTTGGTCGATGCGGGTATAAAAGCCAGAAAATAGTTTGGAGTCTTTAAATTGGATGTGGATGTGCAGGAGTCCTTCGAGATCTTGTACGTCTAGAGCGTGTTGTTTGCGGCGAAGTATCGGTTCTGGGCTAAAAGCAGTCATTCAAAGGGCAGAGTGAAGATTTATATTTGACTAACTATAATCTAGTCGGGGCGATCGAGCTAGTGGCTCATCGATAATTGTCGCCCCAAAATAACTAGATCGCGATCGATACCATTGATTTCGGCAATCTGCGGCAGGTAGCCCCACTGCTGAAAATCATGTTTTTTAAAGAGATTGAGACTCGGTTGATTGTGTGAAAAAATAAATGCTACCAGTGTTTTTAAATCTAGATTAGGTGCCGTCTCGATCGCTTTTGATAACAGCCTATCGCCTAATTTTTGACGGAGCGATTCTGGCGATACATAAATGCTAATCTCGGCTGTATGCCGATAAGCAGCTCGCCCATAAAACGATCGAAAACTCAGCCAAGCCTTAACTTTATCGTCTGCTGTTAATACCCACAGCGGACGCAGTTCGGGATTATGAGCTAAAAACCATTCCATCCGACTGGCAACCGTTACGGGTTCCAAGTCTGCTGTGGCCATCCGTCCGGGAATCGATGTATTATAAATTTCAATAATTGCTGGCAAATCTGCGATCGTCGCTTCTCGAATCATATGTATCAAATGTGCGTGATAATAGTTATTAAAATAGTGCCGAGAAACAATTAAAATCTAAAGGTAATGATGATTTTAATATTGCTAAAAATAATAGATTGAAAACTCAATCTTCTAGTGATATATCGGAATTCGAGAGGCTGTTTCAAAAATATTAACTAATCCCCCAGCCACCTTGAAAGCGGATGCAACCACGATCGAAAGCGATCGAGAGTATGTGGATTGTTAAGGTAAGGATTTCAAACCCACCCTAACAATCCAATTATCAATTATCAATTATCAATTATCAATTATCAATTATCAATTATCAATTGATTTAACTTCTTTCAATAAAGCTTGTAGATTTGCCGTCTCCATTCGCGCGCCTGGAATGGTCACTAACTGTGACGAAGCTAACGAACCCAATCGTCCAGCAGTCGCCCAATCCATGCCACTAGTGATGCCATATAATACCCCGCCAGCATACATATCGCCAGCACCAACAGTATCGATCGCTTTAACCGGAAAAGGAGCGATTTCTAGTAATGTTTGACCGTCAAAAATTAACGAACCTTTGGCACCGAGCGTGAGGGCAAAAGTTTTGGAAATGGTTTTTAAATACTCGATCGCATCATTCAAATCTTGAGTGCCAGCCATCTCAAATGCCTCGCTGTCATTAGCAAATAATAAGTCTACACCAGTACCGAGCATGTCTAGCAGCCCCTGTTTGAAGAACTTAGCCATGTTTTGGTCGGAAAGGGTTAAAGCGACTTTTTGACCTGCGCCAACGGCCATTTCTCTGGCGGTAATTGCAGCTTGTTTGCTGGTTTCGCCAGTGACTAAATAGCCTTCAATATAAGTATAAGTAGAGTTAGCGATCGCGTCGGGAACTAATTCGAGATCGGATAAACCGGAGGAAATCCCCAGGAAAGTATTCATCGTCCGATC
>NZ_PVWO01000541.1 GCF_003003845.1 Chamaesiphon polymorphus CCALA 037
CTTATGAATTGCACGAATGGCGCATCGTTATGGGCGATTGATCGATCGATCTTCGATCCCACCGCAATCGATATGTGCCAAGCGAGATTGTCGTATCGGTAGTTATTAGCCCGATTGAGAACATCAGGAGTACATAAGACATTTGAGATTATTTGGTAGAATGGATTTAAGGCTGAGTTTAAAGTCCAACCACTCACTAATCGCTCGAAATTATGGACAAAGTTATTATCCCTGATGTCCTTACACTAGAGGAAGCTTCAGCTTATTTGCGACTATCAGTTGAAACAGTTACAAATCAAGCTTTAAAAGGTAATCTTCCCGGTCGAAAAATAGAGAATGATTGGAGATTTTTAAAATCGGCAATCGATGATTGGTTGCGGGCTAAAAGTAGTAGCTCAGTCTTACTCGCTCAAGTAGGTATATTAGCAGACGATGATTCGCTAGACCAATTAAAAGAATCAATTTATCAAGCTAGAGAACGTCCCGAAGTCGATGATAATTCAGGATCTAATTAATGTATTTGCTGGATACTGACACCTTGACACATCTTCATGCTGGTAATACTAATGTTGCCGACAGGTTGAGATCGGTTGCAGATACAGAAATAGGAATTACAATTATTACCAAAGTTGAGATTTTACGCGGAAGGATTGACTATCTTCTCAAAGCTGAATCTGGAGAAAGTTTACTCAAAGCACAAGAGCTGTTATTTCGGACGGAAACACTTTTAAACGACCTGTTAATTGTGCCGATAGAGCGAGCCGCATCGATAGAATTTGATAGGTTGCGCGATATCTCAAAGTTTCGGAAGATTGGACGAGCCGATTTGTTAATTGCCAGTATTACTCTTGCTAATCGATCCACATTAGTAACCAGAAATTTACGCCACTTTAAGCAAATTCCTGGTATAAAAGTGGAAAATTGGGTCGATTGATGATGTGACTCGATATCAACATCATAGCGATCGACAATAATAATTATCGATTGAGTCTAAATAAACTCGATCGATTATGTTCGTCTACCTCATCTACTCTCTATTTTCCGTCCTACCTCTGCGATCGTATATAGCGGACGATGCTTGACTTCTTCATAAATGCGTCCGATGTATTCGCCCAAAATGCCAATACTGATTAGTTGCACCGCTCCTAGAAAGAAAATGGCGATCGCGATCGTGGCAAAGCCAGTGAGAGTCGAATGGGGAGTAAATAGTCGCCAATAGAGAACGAGAATTGCCATCACGATCGATAGTACTGCGGAAAATAGACCTAAATAAGTAGACAATCTTAATGGCACAGTCGAAAATGAAACTAAACCATTAATTGCCAAACCGAGACTTTTGGCAAACGTATATTTTACTTCGCCAGCAAATCGTAAATCGCGCTCGAATTTGAAGGCAATTTGATTGAATCCTACCCACGATCGCAATCCACGAATGTAGCGATTGCGTTCTGGCATTTGATTGAGTAAATCCACCACCTGACGATCCATCAAGCAAAAATCGCCTGTATCGGTGGGAATATCGACATTAGCAAGTTGGTTGAGGAGGCGATAAAAAAGATAGGCACAGAGCCGCTTAAACCAGCCTTCGCGGACTCTTTTGGTGCGTTGGGCATAGACGACATGATAGCCTTGTTGCCACAGTGCCAGTAAATCGGGGATTAGTTCTGGCGGATCTTGCAAGTCGGCATCGAGGACGATAATTGCTTCGCCGCGAACGTAGTTTAAGCCAGCAGTAACGGCTATTTGATGGCCGAAATTTCTTGCCAGTCTGAGATAGACTACTCGACTATCGCGATCGTGCAATTCCCTCAATAAGTCCAATGTGCGATCGCGACTGCCATCATCGACCAAAATTAATTCGGAAGTACCATCCAATTTATCCATTACGGCACTCACCCGCTGATATAGTGCGGGAATCGTACTTTCTTCGTTATAAATTGGCACGACTAGCGAATATTTAGGCATCGATCGACTAGTAGTCTCGGTCATAAATCAAACTACTATTGAGGTAGAATTTGGGAGTCTAACCGAGCCGCTGATGATTAGCTAATTACGGCAATACAATCGATCTCGACTAAGACATCTTTTGGCAATCGCGCGACTTCCACGCAAGCACGAGCTGGCGCGGTGGCTTCGTCGAAATAACGGCTGTAGACTCCATTCATTGTAGCGAAATCATTCATGTCTTTGAGAAAAACGCCAGTCTTGACGACATCCTCAAATGTCGCCCCAGCTTCTTTCAAAATTGCTGCTAAATTGGCCATCACTTGCTCGGTTTGTTTGGCCACATCGCCATCATAAACTAGTTGATTGGTGGCTGGATCGATCGCGACTTGCCCGGATACAAATAACATTTTACCCGTTGCGACAATAGCCTGGTTATATGGCCCTACTGGTGCGGGCGCGAGATCGGTTTGAATAATTTTTTTAGTCATGAGCAAAAATAAATAATATCGTTATCACTTTACCGCAAACTTACTAGTTTGACTACAGTTTCACATCTTATGCAGGTATTGCTATTGATACACCAAAGTTCTGAGTGGTAATGACTAGTATCTCAAATCTCCATCATTATTAGGAGATTTACGTTCTGAATCGGCTTCAGCAACTTTGAGCGATCGATCGACAGTTTCTCCATACCGAATTGGTAACTGAATAACTTTAGCCGATCCGGATCGATCTTCTTCAGGCATATCGCCGCGACGTCTAGCGGAAACGCGTTCTTCACTCGTTCCTTTGCTAATTAACTCATATAATATGGCTTGTTTGTCGGCTTTGCCCTTACGCAGAATTCGCCCTAATCTTTGGATATATTCGCGCGGCGAAGCAGTACCGGATAGAATGACGGCAATACTCGCCGCTGGGACATCGACGCCTTCATTTAAGACTTGAGATGCCACTAAAACATTATAAGTACCTTCGCGAAAGTGAGTGAGAATTTGATGGCGTTCTTTGACTGGGGTATGGTGGGTGATCGCGGGAATTAATAAACTTTGAGCGATGCGATAGACAGTTGCATTATCACTAGTAAAAATGAGAGTTGATTCGGGATAATGTCGATCGAGAATTTCAGCTAAGATCCGCAATTTACCATTAGTTGATAGCGTGATTTCTTTAGCTTCCCGATGGGCTAGCATCGCACGCCTGCCTTCGGTCGATCGACAACTAGCACGGATGAATTTTTGCCAGCCATCAATACTACCAAACGAGATTTTTTGACTCCGTAAAAAGCGATCTCTTTCGGCAATTAGTTCGTGATAGCGACTGAGTTCTTCATCGCTTAATTTGACCTCGATCTGTTCGACTCGATAAGGAGATAAAGCCGAACCCGCCAGATCTGCGGCAGTTTGGCGATATACTTCTTTGCCTAATAATAGATCTAAATCTTGATGTTTGCCATCGCTACGTTCGGGAGTCGCACTCAGTCCCAATCTATAAGGCGCGATCGAATATTCTGCCACTACTCGATAAAACTCTGTCGGTAAATGATGGCATTCATCACAAATTAATAACCCATATAAATCTCCCAACGACTCGATTTGAATCGCCGCACTATCGTAAGTCGAAATCAAAATCGGCGATCGATCGCGCGAACCGCCACCGAGTAACCCAATCTCGGTACCTGGAAAAGCCGTCAACAACTGTGCGTACCACTGATGCATCAAATCGATCGTCGGCACTAAAATCAACGTGCTGCGG
>NZ_PVWO01000095.1 GCF_003003845.1 Chamaesiphon polymorphus CCALA 037
TCGAAGTAACCTGCAACTTCAGACATCAGCGCGCTACAATCGCCGTTGGTGATGCCGTTTTTGTCAGCAGCAATCGCAATGGCAGCATCTTTCATTTTGTTAACGCCAGCAGCTACGGAAGAACCAGGAGTACCTAATGCGAGGTAAGTTTCGCGTAAGCCATTCAAACAACGGTCGTCGAGTACGGATGCGTCGCCTGCGAAGATTGCGTAAGTAACGTAGCGTAAAATGATTTCCATGTCGCGCAAGCAAGCTGCCATGCGACGGCTGGTGTATGCGTTACCACCTGGTGCGATCAGGTTGGGTTGCTCGGCAAACAGCGCGCGTGCGGCGTTAGCGACGATGGTGGAGGAGTTGGACGTGATCCGGTTGACTGTATCCATCCGTTTGTTGCCGTCAGCAACCATTGCTGCTAATGCGTCTAATTGTCCGGCACTGATGTATTGACCTTGTGCGTCTGCTTGGGCAACAACCTTAGAGAATCCGTCTAACATAATATTTAATCCTTTTATTCGGTTTAATAGTTTTGACAAGTCTATTTATCTGCTGAGGTTTGGCTCACCGCACCACACAGCTCGATCGCGTAGCGTACCGTAGGTAATCGACTGGGGAAAAATCTCGTATTACAAGCCAGCATTCGCTAGCTGGCATTTGGTAACTACGACTACCTATTACCTTAAATTTATACAATGTTATTCGCGCTGTGATTTTTTTTCGTTCGTCTTTGTCACAAACGTTAACATTCACTAGCGGTAAAGGTTAGAAGCTTTGTAAGTGGTATCATAGTTACACCACTTTGGGATCGAGATCTCGAACGGACTTCATTGAGAGCTGTTCTCGATCGATACTGGATGCGAGGAAGTTACGCTCGATCTGCGTTCCCCGTTGGGACTCTGAAACTGGTGCAGATAGATCCGCCAAAAGATATTTAGATGCGCTGGCTCGTGCTGGCATAGCGAACTATTTGCGATCGACGGTAGCGGGTTTGTTGCGCAGCAAAGGTACACAGCCACCGATAATCAAGCCTAACGCGACGGCTCCAGCTAAGACTAGTCCCCATGGTAGATCGATCGATCTCCAGAATACAAACCGCAGGCTGACTAAGCTGGCATTTTGGACAGATATGAGTGCCATTACCACTATCCAAGCTGCCGCGATCGTTGAAATAATTAAGTTTGTCATTGACTCGTGCTTTCCTGTATTTTTACACAAGATGAGAGGGGCCATTCATGAATGACCCCTCTCATTAATTCTAAACAACACGTTAAGAAATAATTGATAAATATTGATTATTTCTTAAGATTCTCAATGCCTTGAGTTACTTTAGCTGAGGTAATTTTATCGCCTTGTTGAATAGTATCGATGATATCTAACCCGGTAGTGATTTTACCAAAGACAGCATAGTTACCATCGAGGAACGCGATATCGGCAAGGGTGAAATAAAACTGGGAAGATGCCGAGTCTGGCGACTGCGATCTTGCCATCGCAATCGTCCCGCGTTTGTGCTGGAGTTCTGGCATGTCTGTGATAGTTTGACCGTAGACTGGTGCGGCTGCGCCTTTGGGCTTGATTTCAAGGGGAATCCGTCGCTCTGTACTCGATCCGGTCGGAACGTAACCTCCCGTACCATTCCCTTTGGGGTCGCCGCCTTGGACGACAAAAGGCTGGGGTTGACGCACGACGCGGTGGAAATTCAGACCGTTATAAAATCCTTTTTGGACTAAATCGACAAAGTTACCCGCCGTAATGGGAGCATTATTACCATCTAACTCGATCGCAATCTGTTTGTTACCTCTGACTGTCATCAGTACTGTCGCTTTGCCATTGAGTCTGGGTAGTCCGGGGAACTGGTTGGTATTACTGACAGGAGCGGGAGTGCTAGCCGATGTTGGCGTACTGGTGGAACTATCGGATGGTGGTCGCTTGGGACTATCGCAAGCACCCAAAATCAGGGTACCCATGAGCAAACTAACTACGATTAAGCGTTGAAATGATTTCTGCATCGGTTGATTCGGGGAATTAAATGTTTTAGTCAACTTAGTTTAAGTCGATCGCGTCTCACTTGACTAGGACTGGTAATACTCGATCGAGTTCCGGGGAGCGGAAGGTGCAGATTGCGGAGCGATACGACAGATACTCAAACTCGACTTTTGCCACGATGAGGAAAAGTGTCACAAAAATGGAGTAGAGTCAACCAATCGAGGTAGGCTCTACTCCATCGCGATCTTTAAATCGAGTTGAAGAAATCGGGGATGTCAGCAAATAATAATTACTTAATTATTATTTGCTGGAGCGGTATTGCTGGAATCTGGAGCATTAGGGGAGTCGGTACCCTCACCAGCCGGGGTAGACGGTGGCACTGAAGGTGTAGGACTCGCAGCAGGAGTATTCGATTTATCTGCTGCACTGGGTGGTGTCGGTGTCGCAGCAGGGGTGGGTACTCGAATGACTTTAGTTTCACCAGGCACGATCACTGGTTTTTCCACTTCAACTACTTTTGGTGCGGCGGGAACTGGTACGGCTACTGGTTTTTCCACTTCGACTACTTTTGGTGGTGCCGTTTTCTCTACCGTGCGATCGATAATTGTGGTTTGTTTTGGAGGTGCTGGCGATACCGAAGCTGCGGGTGTCGGCGGGGTATTAATAATGGTGGTGGGTGTAGGTGCGGGTCTATTCAAGTAGTAAGCCGCTAGAGATCCCAATCCCACCAAGGCAACTAAGATACTGCCAATGACTAAGCCATTAGCCGTACCGCTATCTTCTGCGGATCTTTCTCTTTGATATTGAAGCTCGGCTTCGGCAAGTCTCCGCCGTTCTGCTTCGGTACGTTCTTGGGGATTGTTATAATTATTGGCCATTTTCGCGCTCCAGTTATGCAATAAATTTGTATAATTTCTTGCATCATATGCCAGCTATCCTCAGTATTCGTTCTACCAAAGGGAATAAATATCGGGATCGATAGGATTAGGAGATCGGTACTGATTACCCATTACTTATTACCTATTACCTATTACCTATTACCCTAAAAACATCGTCCGGGATTGAGAATATTTGCTGGATCGAACTGCTGTTTAATTTGTTGCATTAGTGGAACGGCATTGCCTCGGTATCCCCACACATCGAGCTGTTGCTTTATCTCTCCAGGTGCCTGAAGAACGGACAGGAAGCCACCAGAGGCTTCGCAATGATTGCGCAGGGGGGCAATGTGTTTGGCATCGCTTAGAGCGCAGGCTCCGATGCCGCTATTGAGATGAATGACACCTTTGGCTGTATTAGCAGTCTCGCGATCGAGTGTGGCGATCGTGTCTACGGCAGCAGTGAGCCTGACGCCTAGTTTACAACCGATCGGAGTAGTGCCCCAAATTCCGGTTTGAATGCCACTCCACAGGTGTTCGGCTTGGGTGCCTTGCCAGATTCCGCCTTTTAATCCCAGGCTTTTACCAATTTCTAGTAATTGTGCGGACTGTCGATCGATACTTTCGGGAATGGTGGCAAATTTGACGACGAGACTGGGCGTATTACTGATGTCTAGAGCCTGACTGAAGGCAGTAGAAACCACGTCTGCGGCGATCGAGGTTAAAGTACTCGCCAGCAAAGTTTTGGCCGCTTGTGCCAGTTTTTCGGGGGCACCTGTGAGGATGACGGTACCAAAATTGGTGGGTAATGGGTAGACTCGGAAAGTTACTTCTGTCAAAATCCCTAACGTGCCGTAGGAGCCAGTAAACAGCTTCATCATGTCGTAGCCAGCCACGTTTTTGACGACTCTACCGCCAGCTTTGGCAATTTTGCCATCGGCACGCACGAAAGTAATGCCCAGTAGTAAATCTCGCACGCCACCGTAACGATGTCGGAGGGAGCCAGCATCGGCAGTAGCAATAATGCCGCCAATCGTGGCTCGATCGGGATAAGCCGGATCGAGTGGTAAAAATTGTCCGGCAGCGACTAAAATTGTTTGCAAACTGGCGAACGTCATCCCTGCTTCGACAGTAACAGTTAGATCGCCGACAGCATGAGCGATCGAGCGATCGAGGTTTTGAGTACTGACGAGCGATTTTGCCCCTGTGACGATACCACCCCAGTCCAGTTTCGTACTATTGCCCGCGATCGCGACAGGGGATCGCTCGCGGTTGGCAATGACGATTAATTCGGCAAGTTCTTCGACATTCTTCGGCAGACCGATCGGCAAAGAGATATTATTAATGCTGTCGTCCATAAGATCCAAAACTTTAATAGCACGATAATTAGCAATCGTCACTCGCTCGATCCAGACTATCACTATTTACCCATCCTCAAAATATCTATCCTTTACCCCACTTACCCTCAACCCTTTGCCTTCAAGCCTGCTACCTAACACCTAAAGCCTAAAGCCTAAAGCCTAGCACCTCACACCCTCTTACCCTAAAGCCTAAAGCCTAAAGCCAACACCTATTATGAAGATGTCGTGCTCGTCACCATCTGTGCGTCAACTCAAACCCGAATTGCTAGCAGATATCGCTCGCGCTCTCAATGCGGATGGTAGTAGGCTCCTCATCCTCGCTCAACCGCTAGTTCAACACGCTCAAATTTATAGCTACGGCTTACAGCCGCGTAGTTCGACACCGATCGAAAAGAATCGGTTGTGGCAAAATATCATCCATCAGATCGATCTACCGCTATATCCTTATGGTAATTCGCCGTTGCCGCTAGCTTTCGACAAAGTTCACCCCGTCCATTGTATCGATCGGCATCCGACACTCGCACCGATATTGACGGCTTTTAATACTGCGGGCATTCAATCTTTGCTGATTTTAGCTCTGAGAGATCGCGAGCGGTGCGTGGGTTGTCTGACGTTGTTTAGATCTGCGACGAGCGAGTCTGAAGCTCGGTGGACGAATGAGGAGTTGCAATTGGCTCAAAATTTAGCGTGCCAAATGTATTTAGCGGTAATCGAACAGCGAGTCGAACAGATGTTTCGAGATCGGCTGTATCACGATATTTTGACTGGTTTACCCAATCGACTGCTCTTAAGTCAATGGTTGAATTTAGCGTTGGCAAAAATGCCGCCAGCAGGTGACTTTTTGGCTGTGATAGTTCTCAATTTAACGCGGTTTAAAAATATCAATGATAGTCTAGGCCATCGCTGTGGCGATCGCTTGCTGCAATTAATTGCCGAACGTTTGCAACATACCTTTGATAATGAAGCAATTATCGGACGGTGGAGCGGCGATGAATTTGCGATGATAATTCCGGCGGCTAGCGATGTTACCTTAATTAGAAAAATTGCCGATCGAGCGATTGCTTGTTTTGATTTACCGTTTGTGTTCGAGCGAAGTTTCCCGAGCTTAAAGACCGATTCACTCTACATCAAAGTTAGCATGGGAATTGCCATTGCAAATAGTGACAGTTCGGATAGTGAGAGTTTGCTCCAACATGCCGATACCGCCCTCACTAAAGCCAAAAGTAATGGTAAAAATAGCTACGAAATTTATGCCGATTCAATTATCTATCCAGCAACCGATCGATTGCAATTAGAAAATATCCTCGATCGGGCGATCGCCGATTGCAAACTCTTCTTACATTATCAACCGCAGCTAGATATCCTCACCGGAAAAATTATCGGCATTGAAGCTTTATTGCGATGTCAAGATCTTCATGGTAATTTGCTATCTCCTGCCGAACTGATTCCGATGGCTGAAGAAACTGGCTCGATTATTAAGATTGGTGAATGGGTGATTAGAACTGCTTGTCAGCAAAATAAAATCTGGCAAAATTTGGGATTGGGTCATTTTCCAATTGCGGTTAATTTCTCAGTCAAACAACTGCAAGATCGAAATTTAATTGAGAAGATTGACACAATTTTAGCGGAAACAGGACTACCCGCAACTGCTCTGGAAATAGAAGTTACTGAAAGTATTGCAATTAAAGATTTAGATCTGACAATCTCAATTCTCCAATCGCTAAGGGAAATAGGTGTTAAGATCTCTTTGGATGATTTTGGTACGGGTTACTCTTCTTTGGCAGTACTCAAATATATACCTTTAGATCGACTCAAAATCGATCGATCGTTTATGCGCGAACTCCGCGCCAATACGATCGATGCAGGTATCGTCAGAACTATTATCAACTTGGGACACGAATTGAAACTCAATGTCGTAGCTGAAGGAGTAGAAACAGTCGAACAATTTGAGTGCTTGCGATCGATTAATTGTGATGCCGTTCAAGGTTTCTTATTTAGTCGTCCTTTGGCGGCACCGGAGCTGGAAGTCGCGATCGCCACGGGTAGTTATTGGCATCAGAATTTATTTCACGTCCATAACTAGCTCTCTCGATAAAAATTGAGAGCGATCGAGTTGTTAATATACTCCTTAAAACTTACGACTTATTTAATAAAGAGTAGGGGGTTGCTTGCAGATGCCTGTTCCTCCACTCTCGATCGTGGTTGTACCCGCTGCTTGGTTGATTTTCATGGACGGGTTCCCCGTCCGAAAATCAATCCGCAATTATCAATTATCAATTATCAATTATCAATTAAGTCATGACGTCAATTCAAGTTTATGGTATTCCCACCTGTGGTACTTGCAAAAAAGCTCTACAATGGCTAGATGCACAGGGTATTAGTTACGAATTTATTAATACTAAAGAACAGCCACCCAGCCCCACAAAAATTGCAAGTTGGGTCGAATGCTTGGGCGAACGTCCGATGCGAAATACTTCCGGTCAATCTTACCGCGCGCTCGATGAAACCAAAGATACTTGGACGGCGGCGCAATGGACGGCGGCTTTTAGCGATGATGTCATGTTATTAAAACGACCAATTTTTGTTAAAGATGGAGTCGCGATCGCGGTCGGTTTTCGGAATGTTGCAGAAATCAAAGAACTTTTAGAATAAGTAGTTCGGTTTTCATAACCGATCGGCAGAGGTAATTTATGAGTTGCCCCTACCGATTATTTAACTCAATCTTTTTGCAAATATATCGATACCTCAAGATTATGCCTCGACCTCCACTTGTCCGATCGGATAAGCGATACAAGGTAAAATAAAACCTGCCTCTCGATCGCTCGCAGACAGTCGATTTGCAGAACCTTGATACTTAACTTTGCCCGTAATCTTCTTCAGTTTACAAACACCACAATTGCCTTTGCCACAAGCACTTTTGAGCCGAATATTTTCCTGCTTGCCAAGTTGTAAAATTGACTCTTGGCCATCGGTATTAACTTCTTTACCAGATTTTGAAAATAGCACTAACGAGCTAGCGGGGGTGTCTGCATCGGGAAGATCGGGAGGGGTCGATGAGAGCGCAGTGGGGACGGGTGTGCCATCACCAAAGCTTTCTAGATAGAAATTAGCCATCGGAAAATCTAAACTGGCTAACAGAGTTTCCACTCCTTGCATAAACCCTTCGGAACCACAGACATAGACCGTCCGCTCGCGGAAGTCTGGTGCGATTTTCGCCAACATTTCGGCATTCAATCGTCCGGTTAAGCCAGCCCAATTACTGCCAATCTCTGCTTGGGTGAGGCTCAAGTGGAGCTGAAAATTCGGGTTTTGGGCGGACATCCAGGCGAGTTCTTTTTGAAAAATGAGATCGCGGGAACTACGCGCACTGTGAAAGAAAGCAATATCTAAATCGGTAGCCGTATCGTATGCCCAGCGAGACATCGACATCATCGGTGTAATCCCACTCCCTGCCGATAAGAACAAAAGTTTGCGAGCGGGATTCCCGACACAGGTAAAATCACCCATCGGGTTACTAATTTCAATCTCATCCCCAACCTGGAGATTGTCATGCAACCAGTTAGAAACTAGTCCGGGTGGTGCATCGCTGGCTTCTACAGGTGCTGGTACCCGTTTGACAGTAATTTCTAGGGTATGCGGACGAGAGGGAGTAGATGAAATCGTATAGGATCGATCGACTGGCCGTCCATCGATATTAAGATGTAAGGTCATAAACTGCCCCGGTTTGTAGTCAAACTGCATCGGCGGATTGGCCGCAAATCGCCAAGTTTTCACATCGGGGGTTTCTTCAATTACGCCCACACAGCGCACTGTGATTCGGTCTTGCCGCCATCGATCGTCGCTGTGACTATGACCTTGTTCGCTGTTGGTGTCGCTCTGTTTGATGGATTCTACCAACAACCACGAATCGCCGATATGAATCGAATCATGTTTTTTGAGAGCTTGAGATTGATTTACCGGAATTTCGGTGTTGTTGAGATAAGAAGAATTTGTCGGTAACAGATCGATATAAGACCACTTGTTTTCTTTTTGGAGAAATAGTCCGTGAACGTTACTTACCAATGGGTCGTCGATAACGATGTCACACGATGGGTTGCGACCGACCAAACAGGTACCAATTGTATTAGTGATTAGAATATTTTTCTGTTTAGTATTGGTCTCCAGGTTAATGATTTTGATGGCGAGCGTTGATGAATTTGTCTGTGAACTAGATTGGGTAATAGTTTGGGGCATAGTTGAATTTTGAAGGTTAATAATATCGGGGCTACGGTGTTTATACAAGTCTGCTAGACTTCGTTCTCGCTGGTGCTCTACCCCCCCTTATAAAGCGGATGCAACCACGCGGAGGTTCCCTCCGCATGTGTTGCACCAAGCAGGGGGGGCTTTTCTTGCTCCCTTTCCCTTATAAAGGGATGCTTTTCTTGCTCCCTCCCCCTTATAAAGGGAGACTTTTCTTGCTCCCTCCCCTTTATAAGGGGAGGGCTGGGGTGGGGTAAAGGACTACGAGCGTTACCAATAGACTTATGTATACGTCATAGGCGATCGAGGAGGCTTTTTTTGCTCAAACCGATCGGTTTACGATTTGGGGCGGGTTTGGGTCGTTACTAATGTGCGATCGCTACCTGGTTTGACTACTGTGGAGGTTAAATTAGACAAGTCAGCGCGTTGAGGCGTCCGTTCTCGACGATCGTCGAGATTGTTGGGGCTGCTGATGTCTGGCTCCTTTACCGCCGATACCTGTCGATCGAGACTTGTGCGCACGGATTCGAGCGGATCGCGCTCCCGATCGGGTGTTAGTTTCAAAGTTCGATAACCCCAGATACTGCCTACGATAATGACGATCGCGTTAAATCCTAAGACCGCGCCAATGGGCATTGTATTGAGAATCGGGCGACCCGCAAAAGAGAAGAAAAACCAGAACGAAAAGACGGTAATTAGAGTGAAAATTGTATGGTGCGATTGTTGGCGACTAGCGATGTTACCCTGATGGCGGAGATATCCTCGATAAACTTTTTCGACTCGATCGAGCGTAAAATAAGCGAGTGCCGTAAACATCGCCAACGTCAGCGGCACAGCAATTAATTTCGGGACTGGAATCGC
The DNA here is from genome assembly GCF_003003845.1 of Chamaesiphon polymorphus CCALA 037. GTDB lineage: Bacteria > Cyanobacteriota > Cyanobacteriia > Cyanobacteriales > Chamaesiphonaceae > Chamaesiphon > Chamaesiphon polymorphus. The sequence continues at coordinate 9,317 of NZ_PVWO01000095.1, forward strand.
GCGTCCCGATAGATAAAATCCCGGCTGAAATAGCATTTCAATCGCATTATCCCGACTCCAAGCACCAGAGAAATAGTAGTCCCAATTCCCCGCAAATAGATAAAAATAGAGGAAGAAGGCGACCAAAATGCCAACATAACCATACTGAACGAATCGCCGCGCTGGTGTTTCCAAATTTTCCCAGTAGGCTTGCTCCGCATCGATATCGATACACGGCGATTTGCAACCCACACAAGCACTCTCATTATCGGTAGTGCGACACATGGACTGAGAAACTGGAAACTGGGTTTCTGCATCCGCTTGAGAGCCGAATAACCCCCTCGGCCCGGTAAATACCGCTTGCACGGGAGCGAAGGGACAGAAATATTGGCACCAACTTTTGCCAGCGTAGAGAAACCCGACTAACATGGCCGCACAGATGGTCGAGATTAGGAAAATTCCCAATGCGAATGGATCGGAGTTAACGATTAACAGTCTGGCGGTTAAGCCTACACAGAATAACCCAAACTGCACGTAAAGATGATTTTTACCCAACCAGGAATCTTCAGAGATCGTCACTAACTCATAGCGGACGATCCCTGAGTCTACGATTTTACGGCGACGTTGGATTTTTAAGGCTCTGGCAAGCTGTGAAAAAAACGATAGGGGACAGATCCGTCGCCAAGTTTCGTGTCCGAATACAAAGATAATAAAAATTGCAGCGGGGACAATCGCCGACCAAAATAGCCGGACTCCTAACCGATAAGGTTGTGGCGGCACGCATTCACCTTGAAGAAGGATACAAGTTTCGGCATGGATGCGGAACGGGCTGCTGAAATTGTCAGGATCGGTCAGAATGAAGGAAATCGGATCGTAAAAGAGTGAGGCAATTAGGATCGACCAGCTAATTGCCAATCCCCAGCGCACGTAATGCATCAGTTTTTCTGGTACTTGATTCAATATACTCGTTCCTCCTAATTAAATATGTCTTAAAATCGATTCTTTGGGAAAGAATTGCTATGTTGTTACTAAACAGATCGAAAATAATCTAACCCTTACAATATTGTCTGCGTAGCCTAAAAATAACCGTAGCACTATGGGCTTTAGCGACAGTTTTTTGCGATAAATTATTTTCAACGATCGAAAAAGCTGCTCGTATTTTTGATGATTAATATTTTCACCTTTTTAATTGCTCTCACAAACTAAGTCATCAATAATTTATCGATGGTTCCCGATCGATATTGAAAGGTTTTTAGTTGTTGACATTTTGAGCGCGGGATGTTCCTCACCCACCTTCGCTATTGTTAATGTAATTTTTACAGAGTGGGAATTTGAGAGCAAACGCCCAAAACTTGTAGTTGATGAGAGGCGATCGTTACAGACAATTGCTGTAAATCCAGCTTTCTCCAACTGCTAGACTGACAAAATAGCAATGCAGTAATATGCCTTGAAATCTAGGCTTAGTAATAAATTGACAGAGATGGCCGGGGGCTAGACCCCAATTCATCTGCTAGATTCTGACAAATTATTTAGTGAGTAGTACGATCGATATTTTCGTTAGATAAGAATAATAAAAAATCGATCCGGTCGTCACGACTGCATCATATTTCCAAATCCAGGTAAAGAGCAAGAGTCAGTTTGGGACAGTTAGGAAAGTGACCCATTTGGATCGCGTTAAATCTTTCTAGCAGCTAATTGTGAGCCGATCGAATCTATATTTGGGTCAGATATTATTCAGGATTTTAAAGTCCTACTGTATAATGGCAAGGCGCACCCTCGTTAGGAACTTATGCCAAGGCTCCCAGGCTATAGGAGACTCCCATCCAGCAAAATTAGCATCGAGAAAATTCTTGAAGATAAAGGATTAAAACCCCGCGACGATCTGAGTGTCATCGAGGCACTGGAGCGATCGGAAATATTTGTTGCCGCCAAAACATGGCAGCGGTTTTGGGAAGGAAAGCAAAATATCGATCGCGCGACGTTTAAGCAAATCTGTGAGTTTTTGGGATTAGATTGGCAAGAAATTGTCGAACCCAGTCAAAACATCGTCCGCACAGATCCCGTTCCTGCCGAGCCGAATTTTTACGGTCGAACCGAAGAACTCGCACAACTCAAAAACTGGGTGACAAATGTCAACTGTCGTCTGGTAATTGTGTATGGTTTCGATGGTATTGGCAAAAGTTCGCTGGTAGCGCAGTTGCTCGATCGAGTCAGAGATAGCTTCGAGCAAGTTGAATGGAAGACATTTAGCTATGGGGATTCTGTGGAGAGCACCATCATCGATTTACTCCAGCAGCTAGATGCAACGGATGCAATCAGCGATCTGAATCAGTTGCAGCTTAGAGAGCGGTTGTGGCAGCAGCTACAGCACCGATGCCTGATTGTCTTGGAGCAAGAACCGGATGGGTGTACCGATAAATTTGAAGATTATAAGCAGTTGTTGCGCAAATTACTTCAGATGCATGGCAAATCGCATCACAGTTGTATTTTACTGATTACGTCTTACGAAAAACCTGATGAGGTAACAGCGGTAGCAGATCGGCAAGATGCGGCGCAGTCGATGCGCCTAGGTGGGGTAGATATCGCGACGGGGTTAGAGATTTTAAAAAGTAAAGAGCCAAAACTCGTCCGAGATATTGCCGCAGCATCGGAATTAGTCGCGAGATTCGATGGATATCCACTAGCCTTAAAACTAGTTAGCTCCCACATTCGAGATCGATATCAGGGGGATGTGCCAGAGTTTCTCCGCAATCTCTACATCCCGCAATCGATCGAAGATATCGTCCGGCGATCGATCGATGACTTAGACGAAGCCGCACGCACGATCTTAGACATCCTCAAAGATGCCGAACCGATGTCTCAGCCGCAACTTCATGAAGCCTGTGGCGATCGCATCAAATCCGATCTCGATTTTATCAAAGCCAAAGATATTTTAGAGCGGCGATCGCTCTTGACCCGCTATGAAGGAGATACGGAGGATGGTAGAGAATTTTTATTTGGTTTAGAAGAAGTAACCAAGCACGCGATCTCATCGCTCAAATGACTGCACCTGTGCATGTCTGGGCAGATACCCACAATTTGAGTTTTGTTATTTTAGGTTAGATAAATGAGTTACTGCATCAACCCCCAGTGTATCGATCGTCAAAATTCAGATAGTGCGCTCCGGTGCCAATCGTGTAACACGCAATTATCGTTATACAAGGGTCGCTTCCGGATTTTAGAAAAAATCAGTAAACCAAATCATAATCCCGAATGGGAAGTATTTAGAGTAGAAGATAATCGCGGCGATCGGCAACCGAAAGTTTTAAAAACGTTGACAACTAATGAAGATGAGTTTAAAAAACGGTTTAAGCGCGAAGTTGAAATTTTAAAAAACTCTAAAAACTCTGGAATTCCAGCCTATATTATTGACTTTCATCGACCTTCTGAGGGCAACAGGCCAGAAATTCATTGCCTAGTGATGGAATCGATCGAGGGCGAAGACTTAGAAGAATGGCTGGCCAAAAATGGTAAATTAGCTGTAGAACAAACAGCGTTAGCATGGTTGAATAAAATCGCTATCATTCTCGCTTATCTCCATAGCAAAAAACACTTTCATCGCGACATTAAGCCCAGCAATATTATGCTGAAAACTAGCGGTGAATTAGCATTGATAGATTTTGGTATTGTCAGAGAAATTACGCAAACAGTGAATCGATCTGGCGCAAACACACACGCCTATACACCCATCTACGCAGCTCCAGAGCAACTCACAGGTAAAGCTGTGCCCCAATCTGACTTTTACGCGCTGGGGAAAACCTTCGTTCATTTGCTGACGGGACAGCATCCGATCGCCACTGAGTTGGATTTAAATAAATGGGAATATGAAACTGATTTTCCCACTTCTGGTATTATTCCCTTAATTAACTGGATGCTCCAAGAAGATATTAAAGAACGTCCGCAAACGCCAGGTAAAATTCTGGAGGCGATTAATTATATATCTGCACGCACGGCAGATACTGGCTTTTCAAATAGTGAAGAAATTACCAGTTTTATCGAGCGCAGCAAGCAGCCTTTGACAAAACAGAATACTTTTATTTTTCCGGCGAAAATAGCTGTTGCAGCTATGACGATCGGTTCGATTGCTAGTGTGCTGGGTTACAAGTATTGGCTAGAGCGATCGGTTCCAGTCAGCTCGTCTTCAGTTCAGCCTGCCGAGGAGTTAATCAGTTTTGGCGATCGAGATCTTACTAATAGCTATGGCAATAAAAAGTTAGATAAAAATGAATTGAGAGAAAAGAAGATTGAGGGAATTCAGTTATTCAAAGCCAGAAAATATCAAGAGTCGTATCGGAAATTTGACGAACTGCATCAATTGGCCAAAAAAGATCCCGATATCTTAATCTATATGAATAATGCCAAGGTCAGATATTGGCATCAAAAAAAACCTACCAAACCAATTTACACGATCGCTGCTGTCGTGCCAGCGGGAATCGAGCAGGGACAACATATCTTGTTTGGTGTCGCTCAGGAGCAACATCAAGTAGTAAATCTGACGAATAGTCTCGATCGAGAGCCAGATCTTTATCTAGAAGTAGGCATAGCAGACGATCTCAATCAACCAGAACAAGCTGTTGCAATAGCTAAAAAACTCGTCGAGCATAGTATTAATAGTTCTGACAACAAAGCGCGAGCTATTCTCGCTGTGATCGGACACTATAGTAGTGAAGTTACCTGCCAAGTTCTACCAACTTATTCCAAAGCTGGATTAGCAGTTATTTCTCCGACTAGTTCGATGAGTGAATTGAGACAAAAATGTGGCGATCGAGAGCGAGTGTTTTTTCGGACGATCTCTTCTACGCAATTTGAAGCCAGAAGTTTGGTCGAACTATTAGAGCAAAAAAAGATCGAGAATCCCACATTTGTTTCATTTTATAAAAAAACAGATAAAACCGGATTCAGTCAAGATTTATTTGAAAAATTTAAACGAGATTTCAAACAGGAGTTCGATCGGGAGCTAGCAGATGGATTCGATTTGTCAAGTTTAGCTGGTGAAGTAAATGCAGGGATCGAGAAAGCAAAGACCGCAAATATCATCGTGCTATTTCCCGATGAGAAAACTAACACGCCTAATGTATTTAATAATGCGGTGAAAGCACTCGAACAATCCGATCCTAACAAAATCCAGCTTATTATCGGTTCCAATCCGCTATTATCAGCCGAGCTTGGCCCCAACTTACTCCAGCGATGGAGTGGTAAGTTAGTAGTCGCAGTCGATTGGAATGACGATCCTCAATGTAGCAATCGAGATTTTGTGGCAACGGCGAGTAAGCGGTGGGGTGGTAATATCAATCGCACTACTTCGGCATCTTATGAAGCAGTACAAGTATTATCGGAGTTATTAAAAAACGGCGATCGCACTACTCGATCTCAAATTAAAGATGCTCTCAACGCTGGTGTTAATATCAAAAGCGATGTATTTAATAATAAAT
>NZ_PVWO01000542.1 GCF_003003845.1 Chamaesiphon polymorphus CCALA 037
TTCAAACCCGAATTAATTGCAACTGAACCCAGATTAATTGCAACCAACCCACAATCATCCGTTCCAACCCACATTAATTGCAACTATAAAAAAGTAAAGAAAACGGTCGTTTCCTTTACTCGGTGAGGAAACTGTATGGAGTGACGGTAAAACGCCAGTTAGTCAGTAAAGCAACTCGATAAAGAAATCAAAATCAAGATATACTCGTCATAGATGAGTTTATTCACTTTTTGTCGTGCTAATTGGCTATGCTCGTGTTTCAACTGACGACCAACTTCTGGATCTCCAGCAGGACGCACTGAATAAAGTTGGCTGCGAGAGAATCTTTACAGATCGGGAGAGCGGTGCTAAAGCCACCCGCCCAGGACTGACATTAGCACTAGATATATTACGCGCAGGAGATACACTTGTCGTTTGGCGACTAGATCGGTTGGGGAGATCGCTCAAGAACCTAATCGAGTTAACAGAACTGCTCCGCGAACGATCGATCCAACTGCACAGCATCCAAGAAGGGATCGACACCTCCAGCAGCGGCGGACAATTAATGTTTCACCTATTCGGCGCACTGGCAGAGTTCGAGCGGAACCTGATTCGCGAACGAACAAATGCTGGATTAACAGCCGCCAGAACCAGAGGCAAGACAGGTGGTAGACCCAAGGCACTAGAACCAAATCAGAGAGCCTTGGTCGTTAGTCTGTACAACGAGAAACGACATTCGCTCGATGAGATCTGTCAAATGATGGGTATTTCCAGACCCACCCTTTATAGTTATGTAGCCGAGGAAAAAAACAGTGCCCCGCAAACAAATCCCCGCCTCGGCTCTAGTTAGCTTACGACAAAGCTTAGATCTACTCCCCGCTCGTTGCTCCGAACGAAAACAGCTCGTCGAAAACACCGCCAATCTCTACGGGATATCCACAGACACCTTATATCGCTCACTCCGAGAACAAACGAGACCAAAATCTATCCATCGTAATGACCGAGGGCTGCCACGCAAGCTGTCACAACCAGAGATGGAAAGCTACTGTGAAATCATCGCGGCTTTCAAAATTCGCACCAGCAATAAAAAGGGGCGACATATCTCCACCACCAAAGCCATCGAAATCCTTGAGGAGTATGGTGTTGATACTCCCAGTGGCTTCATCCAACCACCACCAGGACTATTGACCAGAACAACAGTCAACCGTTATCTCCAAGCTTGGGGATACGACCAAGAGCGGATGACTAGACAGCCTCCTGCTGTGCGCTTTCAAGCCGACAACAGTAATGACTGCTGGCATTTCGATCTCAGCCCCTCAGACTTAAAACATATCGCTCAACCAGCTTGGGTAGAGCCAAGTCGGGGTAATCCGCTCCTAATGCTGTACAGCGTCGTCGATGACCGGAGTGGGATGTGTTATCAGGAATACCACTGTGTCTATGGAGAGAACGTCGAAGCCGCACTACGATTCTTATTTAACGCCATGACAGCTAAGACTGACAACTCACCTTTTCAAGGTATCCCTGCCGCAATCTATGCCGATAATGGGCCGATCTCCAAAAGCACTATCTTCCAAAATGTCTTGTCCTGCCTAGATATCAAGCTCATGACCCACATGCCTAAAGGGAGTGACGGTCGGCGGGTAACAGCCAGATCTAAAGGTAAAGTCGAAAGACCATTTCGGACAGTCAAAGAAGCTCATGAAACGCTCTATCACTTCCAGCAACCACAGACTGAAGCAGAAGCAAATCAGTGGCTCCATCGGTATTTACTCAATTACAACGACCAGTCTCATCGTTCGGAACCTCACTCTAGGTTAGAAGACTGGCTGGCAAATATTCCCAAGGGCGGACTCAGAGCCATGTGTAGTTGGGAGCGGTTCTGTACCTTTGCGCGCGAACCTCAACGGCGAAAAGTGGGTGGGGATGCCAGAGTCTCAGTTGAAGGTGTAGCTTATGAAGTAGATCCAGATCTGGCAGGTGAAACGGTAATTCTATGGTGGGGGTTGTTCGATAATGAACTATACGTTGAAAGAGATGAGCAGCGGTATGGGCCATTTTATCCAGTAGATGGGCCGATTCCATTGCATCGGTATCGGAAGTTCAAGAAAACTCGCACTCAGGAACGAGCCGACCGAATTGCTACTTTGGCGAAACAGTTAGATCTTCCTCGTGCAGCTCTAGCCGGAAATACCGATCTTCGGATGGTCGAGGAGCGAGATCCTAGTCCAGCATTGCCCTTGAACCCGTTTCAAGATCCCGACCCTTATCGAGAATTTGCTTATCCGACAACCTTGATGGCAAAGCTGGGGATTGCCGATTATTTAGGCCAACCATTAGCCAAACTTGCAGTCGAACACCGAGAATTTATCACCGCTTTAATTGAGGAAACTTTGACTAAGAAAGTTATTTTAGAACGAGTTCGAGCGTATTTTCAATTACAAATCAGGGGTGAAGCAAATGCTGACTGAAGTAGCGATCCATTTTGGCTTGGACAAGGAGTTCAGACAGGCAGGATATCATGAGACCGCCGCTCAAAAACAGCTATTGCAAGATCTCAAGATTGCCGCTCAATCGGGTTCATTAGTAGCTTTGACGGGAATTATCGGCAGTGGGAAAACGACAACATTACGCCGCTTGTTTACGGCGTTAATGAAAGAGAACAAGATCCTAGTTTCCAAGTCAATCTCGATTGAGAAGAATCGGTCTACAATGACAACGTTGATTTCTGCGTTGTTTTACGATCTATCGACTGATGATAAAGAGGTGAAGATTCCGGCATCGGGAGAAAAGCGCGAGCGAGATTTACGGGACTTGATTAAGAAGCGGAAGAAACCCGTTGTCTTATTCGTGGATGAAGCACACGACCTACATTACAGCACGCTTAAAGGATTGAAGCGGCTGATAGAAATGGTTGAAGATGGCGGTGGAATTCTCTCAGTCTTGCTGGCAGGGCATCCCAAGTTAAAAAATGATTTACGTCGTCCGACGATGGAAGAGATCGGCTCTCGGTCTACGATTTTGACTTTGGAGGGGATGGTAGGAAGTCAAAGAGAATATATCACTTGGTTGATTGATGCTTGTGGATCTGAGGGAACTAAGCTATCGGATGTGTTGACGGTTGAGGCGGTTGACATTCTCAGTGAGCGATTGAGAACTCCACTCCAAATCCAACAGCATTTGATGCTGGCAATGGAGGCTGCTTATCAGGCGGGGGAAAAGCCTGTGACTGGGGCGATTGTGGAATCGGTACTGTCAAAACAAATCGATGAGTTGGAGCCGAAACTGACGCGACATGGCTACGATTTGCGTGGCTTGGCAGACCAGTTTCACGCGAAACCAGCAGAGATTAAGTTGTTCTTCCGGGGTCAACTCGATCCAGCTCGAACAAAGGAGTTAACCGACCAAATGTTGATGGCTGGGTTGCCAATTTAGCTCTGTGAGTAAGTTTCATCCGCTGAATTTATAGTTGCAGTTAATGTGGGTTGGAACGGATGATTGTGGGTTGGTTGCAATTAATCTGGGTTCAGTTGCAATTAATTCGGGTTTGAT
>NZ_PVWO01000543.1 GCF_003003845.1 Chamaesiphon polymorphus CCALA 037
CTACCTGCATATCTAGATGCGATCGGGATTAATCAGCAACAAATTGGCTTAATTATCGGTGCATTTGCGATCGGACTAATTGCTACTCGTCCGATCGTGGGTAAATTAGTCGATACGCGGGGGCGCAAGTTAGTTTTATTAATCGGTACGGCAGTAGCCGCGATCGCGCCAGTGGGTTATCTGTATGTAACTTCGACACCATTGTTGATGGTAATGCGGGCATTTCATGGTATTAGTATTGCTGCTTTTACGACGGCTTTTAGTGCTTTGGTTGTCGATTTGGCTCCACCGAAACAACGGGGTGAAATCATCGGTTTGATGAGTTTGACGAATCCAGTAGGATTCGCTGTAGGCCCAGCGATTGGTGGTTTTTTGCAAGTACATGAGATGTATCGAGAAATATTTTGGATCTCGATAATTTGTGGGGCAATCTCGCTGATTGCTGCCAATCGATTGCATCAGCCCCAGATCGAGGTGGAGTTAGACCATAATGAGTCCGATCGAATTTCACCTTGGCAAATATTAACCAATCCCGCTTTGGGAATTCCTGCTTTAGTTTTATTGCTAGTTGGGTTTCCCTTTGGGGCGATTCATACCTTCGTCCCTTTATATATTAAAAGCCTGAATGTGGGATTCAATCCAGGTTTATTTTATACGATCGCGGCGATCGCTAGTTTTAGTGCCAGATCGGTAATTGGGAGTCGATCCGATCGCTACGGACGCGGTATTTTTATCGCTGGAAGTTTGTGCTGCTACACGGCTGGGGTGGCTTGTTTGGCGACGGCTAATAGTCAGATGAGTTTTGTCTTTGCAGCACTGTTAGAAGGATTGGGCAGCGGCACGTTGCTACCGATGACAGTCGCGTTGGTATCCGATCGATCTTTGCCCCATCAGCGGGGACAGGTATTATCGATCTGTATTACGGGGCTAGATCTGGGCATCGCGATCGCCTCTCCTGTCTTTGGCGCGATCGCCGATGATGTCGGTTTTGCTGGAATTTTCACGATCGGGACGGCCATGGCAGCAAGTGCGATCGGGGTATTTTTAATCTGGGGCAATCGCAATTTACGCCATTCGATCGGCTTTTGTTTGGGACGCCATGGGGATGTGTATCGGAAGGGGTAAGGGTGGATGAGTGGATGAGTGGATGAGTGGATGGGTAATGAGTAATGAGTAATGAGTAATGGGGAGACGCTTGCGTCCAAATTCACTATCCACTATTCACTATCCACTATCCCCTATTCCCTATCCCCTATCCCCTATCCCCTAAATCCTAACGGTGACTTGCTTGCTATGGAGGTATTCTTTGATTTCGGCGACGGTGAGTTCGCCGTAGTGGAGTAGCGAGGCTAATAAGGCGGCTTGGGCGTGTCCGGTGGTGACGGCTTGATAGATGTGTTCGCAGTTGCCAGCACCACCGGAAGCAATCACTGGCACTCGGACGGAAGTCGCGATCGAGCTAGTCAGATCGAGGTCGTAGCCTGCTTTGGTGCCGTCGGCATCCATGCTGGTGACTAAAAGTTCTCCAGCACCTCTTTTAGTGACTTCTTGCGCCCATTTGACCGCATCTAGTCCGGTATTTTCGCGTCCGCCTTTGACGTAGACATCCCAGCCGGGATTGCTGGGATCGTGACGGCGTTTGGCATCGATCGCGACGACGATACACTGATCGCCAAATAGATCGCTGGCATCGTTAATTAAGTTGGGATTTCGCACTGCGGCTGAATTGAGGCTGACTTTATCGGCACCCGCACGTAATAAGTCTTTGATATTTGCCGTGGTTTGAATCCCACCGCCGACAGTGAGCGGGATAAACACGCGATCGGCAGTACGGTAGACGACATCGATAATCGTATCCCGATCTTCGTGGCTGGCGGTAATGTCGAGAAATACTAGCTCGTCTGCGCCAGCGTCGTTATACACTTGGGCGAGTTCTACCGGATCGCCTGCGTCCCGCAGTTCGACAAAGTTGACGCCTTTGACAACGCGTCCGGCTTTGACATCTAGGCAGGGTAATATTCTTTTGGCTAACATAGGGAATTCTCGTTACTTTAACTAACCACCGCAGGAATATGCCCTGTGAGCGATCGATCGGTATCTCATTTTAGATCGCGATCGACCTGTTGCGGTGAGTAGAGTCGAGAACCTGTCATGTTTTTTGGCAAAATGGGCATACTCAGAATATGGTTTTTCTGTGTGGTGTGGATGTTAAAGCGTAAATTGTCGATCGTTGCTATTACTACGGGTATATGCAGCCTCTTCGTCATTGGTGGGATGACGGCTATAGCTAAAACATCGAACCAAAGCCCCGATCTGGCTTTTGGATATAGCATTCGCGGCAACGTTCTAGCCGAAATATTTGACGATCGACAGGGTGCAATCGAGAGCTATACTCAATCGATTCAGCTTCAACCAAAGCGTGCTGTTACGTATTATTTTCGAGCGAAGACTCGATATAAATCGGGTGACAATCGAGGGGCGATCGACGATTTTAGTCGATCGATTCAGCTCGATTCAAATTATGTCGCTGCTTACATCAGTCGAGGTGTCGCCAAGTCTAATTTGGGCAATATTAATCAGGCGATCGAGGACTACGAGCGCGCAATTGCAATTCAACCCGATGATGCTAATGCTTATTATAATCGTGGCATCGCAAGATTAGATCTAAGTAATAAACAAGGTGCGAGCGAAGATCTCGATCGAGCCGCTAAACTGTTTCAAAACAAAGGAAAGACAAAAGAATCGCAAGAGGCACTAGCGTTAGCCAAAAGTTTGGCACGTAAATCTTAAAATTGCATTGCTGACAAGATTAATCGATCGTTACCTCATTCATCAAAAATTCGGGTGATGGCAATTTATTACTTGCCACCACCCGAATTTTTGACGATCGATAACTATTCTTTTTAATTATTTCTAAACCCTGTAGTTATTGGCATCAGCCCACCATTACGCTCCTCGTTCGCGTAGCGTAGGCGAAGCCTAATCGATCTCGGTAATTTTGGCGGCGGCTAGTTGTTGGAGATAAGAATTGTGTTTGCGATCGCAAATAGCGATCGTTGTTTGGAGATCTGCTTTGGCTTCTTCGCGTCCGTCTCTAGCCAATCGAGCCAGCGCACGGAAATAGTAGGCGTGTTCGTCGTTGGAATCGAGACTACCAGAGCCAGGGGTTTCTAGGGATAGCGCGGCACTATAATCGCGGTTGGTACCAAATTCGTCTCCCAAGCCTGCTAGGGCGACGCTACGGGCATAGTAGGTGGCAATTAGCGGTTGGAGATCGATGGATTTTGTGAGATTGGTTAGAGCAGGGGCATAAAGACCGATCGTCAATTGGGTGATACCGAGGTTGTAGTAAGTACTGGCATTAGGCCCGAGTTGATTGTAGCGGATAAAATCGGCGATCGCACTGTCGTTATCGCCACCAAAGGAGTTGGCTAACGCCCTCACATAGTATGCCAATTGGAGATCGGGTTTGAGTTCGATGGCGCGATCGCAATCAGCAATCGCATCATTTAAGCGATCGAGATTAATATAGCTGACAGCTCTAGCAGCATAGGCTTCAGCCTGACGGGGTTCGAGTGCGATCGATAGATTGTAATCGGCTACCGCACCGAGATCGTCGCGATAGTGGTAACGGATCGTGCCGCGACCGTAGAAGAGAGTGGCGTCTCCTGGTGCGGCTTTAA
>NZ_PVWO01000544.1 GCF_003003845.1 Chamaesiphon polymorphus CCALA 037
GCATAATCATATCATTTATCTGAAAGATATTAGTAGCGATTAGCACTTATGCCATCACTTCACAGCCTAAGCTAGCCATAACAGATGTTTTAGTAGCAGCAATTATACATTGAACGATGATAGCTTCGATCGTAAAATATGCTTATGATATCTCACATTTTTTTTGTAAATTTATGGTAAAAATTAATATTTTAAACATAAAAATTGCTAAAATAGCAAGAGTGCAATTCGGCAACTTTATGTCTGCAAAGTGTGATTATCCAGAGAACTGGCAAGAAATAGCTACAGCAATTAAGCAATCTGCTGGCTATCGCTGCAATCGCTGCGGGCTGACCTGCCTGCCACCAGGGAAAAGCTATCGCCAGCTCTCCCTGTCTCTGCGCCGCCAACTTTGCGCCCTGCTTGGTGAAACGCACGCTGAGGAGACCTCAGCGCGATTTCATCCGCAAGTTCACCACCAGGATGGTATTCCCAGTCATAACGATCGAGCCAACCTCATTTGTCTGTGCGCGGGTCATTATGCGAACAATTTGGCACAGAAGTAATCATCATCAATCGCTCTGATGATAGTACATTCGAGGAAGATTTAGCTTCAGACGTGCTAGAAATTATTACAGTGTTCTCTGCTCGTTTGTATGGCAGTCGTTCCCATAAAAACAAAAAGATAGTAGAAGAGTTAAAGGAGTTGGCAAAACAGCTATGAGAATCAGTTTTAAGACAGAATTAAAACTGAATAACTATCAAAGAACTCAACTAGCTAAACATGCAGGTGTAGCTCGTCATGCCTGGAACTGGGGATTAGATCTGTGCAAAAAGATTCTCGACTACAATCAAGAGAACCCAAGCGAGAAACTAAGATTTCCATCGGCGATCGATCTGCATAAATTTCTAGTTAAATGGGTGAAGGCTGAAAATCCTTGGTATTATGAAGTATCTAAAACTAGCCCCCAATATGCGCTTAGATACTTATCAAGTGCATTCTCTGACTTCTTTAGAAAGAAAACTGCTAACGGGCGAAGGGTAGGATTCCCTCGGTTCAAGCACAAAGGGCAGCACGATAGTTTTACCCTGGAGGGTACAATCAAAGTCGAGCATCGTTCGATTCAATTACCAAAACTAGGAATAATAAAAACCTATGAAAGACTACCACAGGGATTGGCACCAAAGACAGCGATAGTTAGTAGAACTGCGAATCGCTGGTTTATCTCTTTTAGCTACGAAATCGAGCCGACAATTACCAATAAAGTAGTTGCGGCTTGTGGTGTGGATTTAGGAATTAAAACACTTGCTACATTAAGTACAGGCGAAACGTTCTCCAATCCTCAACCATATCGCCAATCTCAAGCTAGATTAGCTCGACTTCAAAAAGCAGCTAGTCGCAAAATTAAAGGCTCGAATAATCGTCGTAAGGCGAATATGAGAGTAACTAAACAACATGCAAGAACTGCCAATATTCGTAAAGATACTCTCAACAAATTGACAACACACTTGGCTAAAAACCACAGCCAACTAGTTGTCGAAGATCTGCATGTATCCGGAATGATGAAAAATCATTGCTTGGCTAAGTCTATTGCCGATTTAGGTATGTACGAATTTCGCCGCCAATTAACTTATAAATGTGAGTTATATGGTAGCGAACTAATTATTGCAAATCGCTTTTTTCCTAGTTCTAAAACCTGCTCTTGTTGCGGAAATATCCAAGACATGCCGCTCAAAGAACGTGTTTTTAATTGTCAGCAATGCAATATTAGTATCGATCGCGATCTAAATGCTGCACGTAATTTACAACACCAAGCCGCTCTTATAGTCGCGTAAATACTATACTGGGTGTAGCTTGCGCCTGGAAGCCTACAGAGGGATAGCCGCTCCGATGCCCCCGTTGAAGTAGGAAGTAGACATCAGTTTGGATGTGTCCAGATTTGTGTAGGTTCTATTGAGCGGCTGTCATTTGTGGATGCACCGTTACCCGCTACCGTTGCCAGGACAGTTATCGCTAAAGTTAAAGCTGCCACGGTTGCGAGTGCGCCATTACCGACAGCATTGGCAATTGACACTGACCGATCCGATCGATCGCTTACCACAGCTTCCATCGCACCCGTGCCGACAACTGGAGCTAGATTTAGGAAAGAGATGCGATCGTCTGTAACATCTCTCCCGTAATGGGTTCGGCTCGCTATAAAATTCGATCGAGAGCAGAGCTGGCAGTTGCGCTGCGGGTACTCTCCCAAGCTTACGACTAGGTGGGATGAGTTGCTTGTGGTGAGACGATCGTGGGAGTTGCGGCGATTGCCATCATCAGACAAATTTTCTAAAGTAATTACTTTAGAAAATTTGAAGCGTTGTGGGGGAGTCGATCGCCACACACTAAAAAGCCTTTAGCCCCGGACTACGTTATTCTTCTGGCTCGATGCAGTTATTTTTTGTCGATCCCTCACACTTCATAACTTTAGCCGCTGCTAGCAATATCGCTGAGGGTGCGGTGAAAGCTGGTGCTGATTCTGCAACTTCAATTCAAACGCTCTACGAGCAAATTTATCAAGGACAAGGTGCTTTCGGTCGAATTTGTCAGGCCATGTACACGCTTGCCTTCTTGATGTTTTGCATCAAACTTCATGCTGTCTATTTAGAAAAAGGTAAGAATTTAACAGCCATTCTACAAGGAATGGCGATTCCATTAATTCTGGTGATTCTATTAGGAACTAAAACTGGCGCACCAGCTAAATTACTAACTTATGGCTTGCGATCGATGTCGGCAAATATCGCTACGCCAATTATTTCAACCATTCAGATCGATCTAGAGCGAGACAAGATATCTCAAGCAGCCAAAGAAGCAGGATTGGCAAGAACCGAACTAGTCAAACAGTTCAATGCCAAAATTGCTAAATGCGGACTAGAAAGTACCGATATTGGCATTCAAAGAGGGTGCGTTCAAGCTAACGCTATTATCGAATTAAAAAATATTGAGAAAAATAATATTAACGACCCGACTTATAAAAGGTATCTAGAATCGGTTAGAGATAATGCCATTAATACGACCAAGCAAGAGGCAGAAGTAGCCGACAAAAATGCCATCGAACAGGCCATAACCGTTGGCTTTGCTGGAGTCATGGAGGGGATTATCAATAATCTCCTGTACTCGATAAGTATGCTGTTTTATTGGGTGGTCGAACTCAGCCAAATCATCGCATTTTACCTGTTGCCCGTAGCGATGACGATGGGTATTTACGATCTGAGTGCGATCGCTCATTGGATCGGCATTTTCTGGAGTTTGTGTAATGCCAAGATTTGCTTTGCGATCGTGGTCGCTTTAGTCGTTTATATCGCTCAAACTTTTAATTTTGCTGGCTATATCCTCTCTTTACTACTAGCCTTTTTTGCACCTGCCATCAGTTATATGTTCGCCAAAGGTGGCGCGGTCGCAATTGCCGAAGGGCTGTCCACCTTGCCTGCTGGTGCCGTAGCTGGAGCGATTGGGAAGGGGTTCGCAAACGTTCGCAGCAGAAGGCAAGCAAGTCGCAGCATTCAGCAAGTGAGTATCGTTAAATCAACCAAACCATCTAAAGCTACCAAATAAACGATATGCAGATGGCGATCGCCAGTTACGACTTACGACGACTCTGTTGACATTCTGGGGTAAATAGTATCTTTCGATACCAAAATACATTTTACTCTTTCCCC
>NZ_PVWO01000096.1 GCF_003003845.1 Chamaesiphon polymorphus CCALA 037
GGTATCGAGATCTACCAAACCTGCGATGCTAAACAGTCGCATTTGAGCAATCGAACTTGCAATGCAAATTCGGTAGAACTATAAAAACTGTCAATTGCTAGTTCGGGAGATGCAATGAAAAAGTTAATGACATTAGCAGCGATCGATCGATTAACTCACTGGTTTGCCAAAAATTTGGGAGTAGACAGCCTTCGCAAAGAACAGGTTTACTTAGACTTGGCTGGTTCCTTAACCCTAACTGATGCCAGCTATTGGATTCAGGTGTTATTTGCCGCTGGGATCGCCACTCTGGGTTTAGTCTTGAATAGTCCCGCAGTGATTATCGGTGCGATGCTGATTTCGCCGTTGATGGGCAGTATTTTGGCAAGTGGGCTAGCTTTAGCCACTGGAGACATTATCTTGGCACTGCGAGCTATTTTAAACCTAATCTTAAGCGGTGGACTGGCGATCGCCTTGGCATTTTTGGTGGTATTGATGCTGCCAGCCAAGGAGATGACTAGCGAAATTATGGCTAGAACTCAGCCAAATCTGCTGGATTTGATTATCGCCTTATTTTCGGGAGCCGTAGGCGCGGTGGCTATTTGTAAAGAGGCTAAAGGAGTTGTGACTTCTGTGCCGGGGGTTTCCATTGCTGTCGCCTTGATGCCCCCTTTGTGCGTGGTGGGTTATGGGATCGGGACGGCAGTGACATTTAATGCTGAGACTGGATTTGCAGTGGCACGGGGCGGCGGACTGCTGTTTTTTACTAACTTGGTTGCCATTACTTTTATGGCAATGCTCGTGTTTTTAGCCTTAAATATCGATGCAGATCCGGTGCGCGATCGAGTGCGGACGTGGCGAGAAACCGATCGCGAGAGCATTTGGGTACGATCGTTACTAGACAAACTGCCTGCATCGGGGCGACTGAAGCGAATCGGTAGTTTACCGAGTCGTCTGCTACTAATTGTGATAACTATTTTGGTAATTTCGGTTCCACTCGATCGATCTTACCGTCAGCTTCAAAGTGAGATTAGTTATAAACAGCAACAGAATCGACTCCGCAGTACCGCCACAGAAGTCTGGCACAAGAACTTTGCGGACTTTCCAGATGGCAAAGCCAGATCGTACATCAGTCAACTCTCATTTCAAGAACGAGAACGGCAACTAGTCGCTCAACTTCAAGTAGTTACCAGCCATGTTTACACTGAAGCCGAACGAGGGCGATACAAGCAACTGCTAGCGGTGAAACTACAGCGATCTCCAGACTCAATTGGCTTAAACCTGATTCAGATTCCTACGGCTTCTGGCGATCTGTTGCAGAAATTGTCTGAGGCAAGCAAGCCAGCACCACCGCCGACAACAGCTCAGTTGCAATCTGGTTTTTTGGAAAGTGCCAAACTAGCGATCGCCTCCCTCATCCTACCACCCCCCGCTCGATTGGTGAGTTATGCGGCCAGTACCAGCCCCGTGGCACCGTTGAAAATGCAGATTAGTTACCTGAGCGAGCGAGATATCGATCGCGATGGACAAGCGGTACTTATCGAGGAGATCCGCAGACAATTAGATTATCCGACAGCGGAGGTGACATTCAATCGACTCGCTCCCATTTTGGCAACAGTCACCTTTGAGTTAGATCGAGCGCAAATCCCGCCCAGCCAAACGCAAATACTCGATCGCATCGGTCTGGTGCTACAGCAAAATCCGACATTACAAGTCGAGCTACAATCTGGGCAAACACCATCGGAAATCGGCACGATCGCCCAGGATCGCTCGCTAGCGATTCAGAACTATCTACAAAGTCAATTGCAAATTCCACCCGTTAGTTCCGGTACTAAGAATAATAGTCGCTATATTGTTAAAACCGAGCTAGCAACCACCCCCACCGTTCGATTGAAGACAACGATCGAATTGCTTCAAAATGCCTCGGCAATTGACCCGATCGATGCTGGTAAAACAAATATAAAATAACGCTCCAAAATCGGATGTACTCTCTATCTTAAGGAGACGATCGGATCTGCTCAATGGTAGAGAGTCAGCAGGTGAGATCTTGTGTACGATCGACATAAGAAAATAAAAACTTAGCATCGATATCGACAGCAATATCAAAGATAACAAGGCTGAAAGTAGAGCGTGTCATCGATCGGGTGGGATTCAAGTTAAAGCGAGCAATAATTACACATGAGCCAACCACAAGATCGATCGATCTGGGATAATCTTAATAACACCAAGCTAATTCGCTATGTGTTGTTATTCATACTGGGGTGGGCGATCGTTCAAATCGTCGCTTACTTTAGCTCGGTAATTATTATTTTTATATTTGCGGCAATTTTTGCATTTTTACTGAGTTTTCCAGTCGAGTGGGCTGCTCGCATCATGCCGCGCCAAGTTGCTATTGTTGCGAGCTT
Organism: Chamaesiphon polymorphus CCALA 037; assembly: GCF_003003845.1. GTDB lineage: Bacteria > Cyanobacteriota > Cyanobacteriia > Cyanobacteriales > Chamaesiphonaceae > Chamaesiphon > Chamaesiphon polymorphus. Next base: position 2,385 of record NZ_PVWO01000096.1, read on the forward strand.
TTTGCTCGGTTTATTAATTTTAGTCGCGATCGTCGCCACAGTCGGAACTGCGATTTTTTCACAGACACAGCAGCTAGTCGCTCAAGCACCACAGTTATTGGAGAGCGCGATCGCTTCTGTCGATCGGCTAATAATATTTCTCCAGCGATGGAACGTAAATATCGATCTGAGCGAACTTGAAACTCAACTTAGGACACAAGTACCTTCAACCGTAGGGTTTGGGTTGACGATGTTACAAAATATATTTGTGAATTTGCTCGACCTATTTATTATTGCAGTTGTTGCTTTATTCATGCTATTTGATGGCAACCGATTGTGGAATTTACTCCTGCGAATTTTCCCAATCGGAATGCGCGATCGCGTTACCGAGGTGGTGCGAAAAAACTTCCTGGGGTTTTTCTGGGGAAGATTAATTCTGGTTGTTTTCTTTGGTATTTCTATTTATATCGTGTTCCTAGTGTTAGGAGTTAATTCTCCATTGGGATTGGCAGCGATCGTGAGTGCATTTGACCTGATTCCAGGGATTGGAGCAACGCTGGGAGTCAGCTTAGTGTCGTTGATTATTTTACAGCAAGGGGTCTCTTTGGCACTAATTACGTTGGTAAGTTGCATTCTGCTTCAGCAAGTTCAAGAAAATCTGCTCATGCCTCGAATCATGCAAGGATCGATCGATCTCAATCCGGTAATTATGTTTTTTGCATTGCTCGTAGGTGCGAAGGTAGCAGGATTAATTGGCGTGTTTTTATCGATCCCGCTAGCTGGCATTGCGATCGAATTATGCGGAGTTAGAGAAATGTAACAAGATCGTCATTAGTTCACAATCTATCCAAAAAAATACAGATGATTTTATACTACTAAATTGCATCATGTCTCGATCGCCCATCGACCGCCAACGCGAACATCAGGCAAACGAACGTACTTTCCTTGCTTGGCTGCGCACCTCAATTGCTCTGATTAGTTTTGGATTTGCAATCGCCCGCTTTGGCTTATTTTTACGTCAACTTGGAGTTGTAATTACTCGTCAAGAAAATCCCTTCAAGCCGATTTTTAACTCCCAAAATCTGGGCATCAGTATGGTAATCTTTGGCATCGCAACGATCGCGCTAGCTGCTTGGCGATACAGCCAAGTATTCTGGCAAATCGAACGTGGAGATTATCAACCGAGCCGTACTACTGTGTTTGTAATGACTGGCATCGTTATCGCTTTAGGACTCCTGAGTATGCCCTTACTGCTGGTTCGCGATCGAGAAATAATAGCTCCAGCGTCGCCTTCTAAAAGCCTAAAATCTCATCGGTAAACTTACATCAGCATTCTGTTATTCGGGAATTGCAATCCGAATTGTTGTTTATTTAGCATCTTTTAATCATTTCTAGCTCGTAAATCTTCACTAAATTCAGCATGATTTACTAAGATTTTATCGACTCTTTTGCCGTCCATATCAACTATTTCTAATCTCAATTTTTGCCATTGAAAATATTCACCAGAAGTAGGAATTTTACCTAACTGCATGATTGCAAAACCGCCCAGCGTATGGTAGTTACCTCGGTCGATCGCGCTTTCGGGAATGTCGAAGCGATCGAGAAACTCTTCGATCGATAACATTCCGTCGAGGAGCCACGAACCATCTGCGCGTTGAATAATTTGTGCTTCTTCCGGTTCCTCACTCAGATCGGTAAGATCGCCGACGATCTCCTCTAATAGATCGTGCATAGTAACTAAGCCCTGAACCACACCATACTCATCGACGACTATCGCCATGTGCGTCCCAATTTTTTTGAACTGTTCGAGCACCTTCAATCCCCGCGTACTTTCGGGAAGAAATAGGGGTTGCTGCAAACAAACGGTCAGATTCAATTCTTCTCCTCTGAGGATCTGCGATAGGAGATCGGCAACATGAACTACCCCCAATACCCGATCGAGTTCGCCTTCACAAACGGTTAGGCGCGAATATTCGCTGTCGATAATTTTTTGACGAGTAACCGCGATCGTGTCATTAATATCCAACCAGACCAGATCGGGGCGGGGTGTCATTAAAGCACCAATTTTGCGATCGCCAAGTCCCAATACCCTTGCACCATATCCTGCTCGGACTCCTCGAACATGCCCGTTTCGGTGCCCTGCTCGATTAACACCTTGATTTCTTCTTCGGTAACTTCTGGCTCTGTGGAAGGTTTAATTCTGAGTAGGTTCAAGACAAAATTGGTAGAATTACCCAAGACAAAAATCAGTGGATGCGACAACCTTGCCAGTAGATCGATCGGTCGGGCGAGAAAACTGGCAATCTTTTCGGGGTTACTTAGAGCCAGTTGTTTGGGCACTAGTTCGCCGATAATTAGTGTCAGATAAGTCAGGATTGCCACCGCAATCGTCGAAGAAATACCTTCGCTATACTCACTGGGCAACCATTGTTCGAGTTGGGGGCTGAGTAATCGCGAAATCGCACTTTCACCCCTAGCACCAGATAAAATCCCCATCAAGGTAATACCAACCTGGACTGTGGGCAAAAAGCGGTGCGGGGTAAGTGCCAAGTCTAGCGCGATCGCCGCTTGGCGACTACCTTGATTTGCCAGTTGTTGTAGTCTAACTTTTCGGGCTGAGACGATCGCCATCTCCGACATGACAAACAGGGCATTGATTAAAATCAGTCCCAATACCAGTAATAATTCCGCAGTGGGAGTCATGAAATTAAAAATAAAATACGTTGTATTTAATCAAACTCAGCTTTATTAACAACCTTAAAATTTGCGGTTTTGGTTAAAGTTTTTCCGACTAGCGACGGGGATTTTTGCCGTTCGTTGGCGAAGCCTCTCTGTTGGCTTCGCCTCGCCTTTGGCGATAAGAGAATCGAGTGGCGGGAAGCCCCATTCCCAAGAATTGTAGAACTCGATTCTCCAAGGGAGAGGCTACGCCAACGGCTACACGATCGAGTCCAGTTTCTGACTGACGATTTTGCAAACCTCTCAAACCATGTAAGTCGAGAAAGCTAAACCCAACTTTGGAGAAGAAAGGCAAGATACAAAATAAGAGAGTGTCGATATCTTGGTTCGTCAACCCAAAACCAGAAGGGCCAATAATCCATACCACTGGGTAGCCAATCCATAAGACGGTAAAGTAGGTTGTCAACTTTTTATAAAGTTTCGCTAGTTCGCTGCCTTGACCCCTTGCTTTTGCCTGTAAAGGTACCCAAATCCCCCACAGCACGATGAGGAAAGCTACCGTACCGCAAATGTACCAAAGATATCTCACCCAAGTTTGGGCTGAAAGATCGGCAATCAATCCAGTTGTAATGACTACTATTTGCGTACTCATTAAAAAGCCAATTAACGTCCAATCTTTTTTAACAAACTGCATTGCCGTCCAAGCAAGCGTCAGTAGTAATAGGGGAGTCGTCACCATCCAATCAATATAGCGGGCATAGTGAACGATGCGTCCGGCAACTTCGACGTTGCCCTGGCCTAATGCCATTGCCATGTATGCCAGTCCCGACCAAATGGGAATAAATATTGCCACTAAATATTCAGACTGAGGAACGCCTTTGGGATCGCGACTTAAAGACCAAAAATGCAACGCCCCAATTGTCATGCCCGCTACATACAACCAATGCAAAGTTGTCTGCAAATTCATCGAAGTTGTCCCAGTGTAGGTGTATATCTCTAAGATTCATGGATAAATATGACACCAATGTGACACGTCTTTACCTTGCAAGCGATCGATAATCCAATAGACAGGAATAGCTCGCTCTCAATCCTTAATTCGGTAGGCGATCGATTTGCGGACATCGGCAACAGGCATTGCCAATTCTTTGGCGATTGCTGCTTCGATCTGACTGGCTTGAGTGAAGGGAAACTCGTATTCGAGCCGCTTTAAAGTTGGTGCGGTAGTTTTGATAACCAGCTTAGTTAAACCGCTACGCCGATCGATTTCGGCATTCATCGTGAGGATCGTAACCGATCGTTGGGTTGTTAACTGGGTACCTGCCTGAAGTTTGTTGACAGAATCATAAGCACGGTTGAGAACTCGTGCCGCCATGTAGTTGCCTGTAAACCAAACCAATGTAGCAATTAACGGCAAGGGCAGCCAAAATTCCCCACCAACGCGATGAAGTAATTGGCGCAAGCGCGGGGTAGACATTGCAGTTTGAGAACGTGCCGAATATTCGGATCGTAGCCTAAGAGCGGACTGGCTTAAATCTAACTTCTGACAGAGGCTAATGCTAAATTACCTTTCTACAATACAGTTACGAAAAGGGATTTAGCTAATGCGAATACTGTTGGTAGAAGACGATCCAGATCAACTAGAGCCATTGCAGTATGCCCTCTCCGAAGCAGGGCACATTGTCGATGGTATCGAAGATGGGGAGATCGCCCAGCGGATTGTATCGCAGCGGGATTATGACCTGTTGATCTTGGATTGGTTATTACCTCACGTCAGCGGATTGAGCTTATGCCAACAGTACCGTCGTTTGGGAAAAACGGCTCCAGTGTTGATGTTGACTGCCAAAGATGCAACTTGCGACAAGATTAGTGGTTTGGATGCGGGAGCCGATGACTATCTAGTCAAACCTACGGATATGTTTGAGTTGTTGGCACGGGTGCGGGCATTGGGGCGGAGATCGCCGTTGTGGCAAGGGGATGTATTACAGGTTAAAGATCTAATTTTGCATTTTTCCACACTGACTGTAGCCAAAGGCGATCGCTGCCTACAGTTATCGACCCGCGAATTTCAATTTCTAGAGTATCTGATGCGCCATCCGCGTCAGGTGCTGTCGCGCACTCAGATCGAGCAAGCCTTGTGGGCATGGGGTAGCGAACCGGAGAGTAACGCAATCACGACCTTGGTACGTCGGCTGCGGCAGCGATTGGAGGCGATCGGCGCGATCGATTGGTTAGAAACTATCTATGGTATGGGCTATAGTTTGAATCCAGATGTTCCGTCGTAGCCGCCGCAATCTTGCCCACTGGTTTACGCTGTCGATGGGGAGTATTCTGCTCGTTTTTGCCAGCATCATTTATTATCAGCAAGCAGTCGAGCGGCTCCAAGAAAGCGATCGGCAGCTCTATCAAAAGGCGAGCTTGATGGCGGCCAATATCGATTACGCACGGTACGATGGTCGCGAACAACTCGATCTGAGCAATGTCCCAATTCTGGGCAGTTATGCGCCGCCTGCTGCTAGTAATATGGCTTATGCGCGTTGGTATTCAGCTAGTGGCAAGCTGCAACAGTTTTATGGAGTGCAGCCTGTGGATCGGCTGCAAGCGATCGCTGCTTTTGAAACGATCGAGTCTGACTCGGAATGGCTGCGGCAATTAACGCTCCCGGTTGACTACAATGGACGCACGATCGGCTATCTCCAGATCGCCCTGCCGTTGACCGAAGTGCGAGGCGTACTCAAAGAATTTTTGATGGTAATGGCGATCGCCGTGCCGTTAACCCTGGGCGCAGTCAGTCTAGTGGGTTGGTGGCTGGGCGGACTGGCAATGCAACCGATTCGGTACACCTACGATCGATTACAAAGATTTACGTCTGATGCCTCCCACGAATTACGGGCACCGCTAGCGACGATTCTCAGTAATGCCCAGGTTGGCTTAATGAGTCCAGTTGAGTCGGGTCAGACCAAACATGCTCGCCTCGAAAAAATTGCGGAAACGGCCAAGTCGATGAATCGGTTGACGACCGATCTATTATTTTTAGCCCGTCAATCGGGACGGTTAGACTCCAATTCGATCCGATCGATTCACTTAAATAACCTGCTTAAAGAGACGATCTCAATGCCATCAATCCAGAGTGTCGCCCAACAGGTAACACTTAAGCTAGAACTGCCGGAAGAGAATATTCTTATAAAAGGTAATCCCGATCTCCTCACACAAGCGATCGTCAATTTACTGACAAATGCCTGCAAATATACATTACCTGAAGGGATGGTATGGGTGCGATTAGTAAGTCAATATCATCGCATTTTAATTCAGGTAGAAGATACTGGCATTGGGATTCCCGCAACAGATTTACCGCATATATTTGAAAGGTTTTACCGAGTCGATTCGGAGCGATCGCGCGATCGAGGCGGTACTGGCTTGGGATTGGCGATCGCCTACCAAATTATTGCCGCCCACGGCGGACATTTAACGGTGAGCAGCCAGGTAGGGAAGGGTTCGCTATTTCAAATTGAATTTCCGGTTATTTAAATCGATCGACTAAAGTTTTGGGCGTTGCTAAATCTTGTCATGTTCTAGTCACATTTACTGTCGAGGATAAAGGTAGGGATTGAATTTTCAATTGCCGTTAACAAGTTTTTGACAAGAAATACTGACATTAAGGAGAGCGAAATCATGCAACTCAAATCCACGGCTCGATCGCTACTTGTCGGGATCGGCATTCTGAGTCTTACAGTAGTCGGCTGCTCCCAAACCCGTAACTTTGAAGCAGAAACTCAAAATCCGATATCTAACTCTCCAACCGATGTCACTGGAGATCGGTCTCAAGCAGCTCCACCAGCAACCGCAGCTCCCACCCGCACACCCGATGTCGTGTACGTGCCAACACCCGTACCCGTGGTAAATGAAATGTTGCGGTTGGCCAACGTGAAATCGAATGATGTCGTTTACGACTTAGGTAGCGGCGATGGGCGGATCGTAATTGCCGCAGCTCAAGAACGCGGCGCGAGCGGTATTGGCATTGACATCAATCCAGAACGCATTCGCGAAGCCAATCGGAACGCCCAAAAGGCGGGTGTGACGGATCGAGTGCAGTTTCGGCAGCAGGATTTGTTCCAAACAGATTTTAGCAAGGCAACGGTGGTGACGCTGTACTTGCTGCCAGAACTCAACGTCAAGCTCCGCCCTAAGTTGCTCCGCGAATTAAAACCAGGTACGCGGATTGTTTCTCATGCCTTCGATATGGGTGACTGGAAGCCTCAACAAGTTGTAGAAGTCGATGGTCGAACAGTCTATTACTGGGTCGTACCAGAAAATCCCCCTGCTAATCTACTCTGAGGCATTGAATTAGATAATTATTAAAAACCAACCATGAAAGGATTAACTGGAAAAAATGTCCTAATTACTGGAGCGAGTTCGGGAATCGGCCAAGCGATCGCCATTCGACTCGCGCAAGAAGGCTGCAACATTGCCATTAACTACCGCAAAAATGCCGAAGAAGCCGCCGAAACTGAAGAACTGGCGATGCAGAAAGCTTGTGGGCAAGAAGTCGAAAATTGCGGCGTAAAATCGCTAATCGTCCAGGGCGATGTATCTAAAGAAGATGAGATTATTGAGGTAATTAATACGGTAATCGATCGATTTGGGAGTTTAGATATTCTGGTCAATAATGCGGGTATTCAAACCGAATGTCCTTCACATGAGCTATCTACCGCTGAATTCGATCGAGTTTTGGATATCAATCTTCGGGGTGCATTCTTGTGTGCGCGGGAAACAATTAAACATTTACTATCGCGACAGCAATCTGGCAGTATTATCAATATTTCTAGCGTTCATGAAATTATTCCGCGTCCTACATATTTAAGTTATTCGATTAGCAAAGGTGGCATGGGGAATTTAACCAAAACGCTGGCATTAGAATATGCCGATCGGCAGATTCGCGTCAATGCGATCGCGCCTGGTGCGACCGTGACCCCAATCAATCAAGATTGGATCGAAAACCCAGATAAAAAGGCCGTTGTCGAGAGCCATATCCCGATGGGGCGCGCTGGCACGTCTGAAGAAATGGCCGCTGCGGTAGCATTTCTGGCTTCAGATGAAGCCGCATACATTACCGGGCAAACATTGTATATCGACGGTGGACTCACCCTCTACGCTGATTTTCGAGAAGCTTGGTCTGCCTAAAGCCTAAAGCCTAATCCCTAAAGCCCAATCGCCAGGAGTATAGCCATGACCGCAGAAGAGCAACGACTACAAGCAGACCGCGATCGCCAAGCTTATTGGCGCAGATGGGGGCCGTACTTGAGCGAACGTCAGTGGGGCACCGTCCGAGAAGATTATAGTGCCGATGGTGCGGCGTGGGAGCATTTTCCACACGAGCAGGCGCGATCGCGAGCGTATCGTTGGGGCGAAGATGGGATTGCCGGAATTTCTGACAATCATCAACGGTTGTGTTTTGCGATCGCCTTGTGGAACGGTGCAGACCCGATTCTCAAAGAGCGGCTATTTGGGCTGACTGGCCCAGAAGGCAATCATGGCGAGGATGTCAAGGAGTACTACTTCTATCTCGACAACACGCCCAGCCATGCCTATATGAAGTATTTCTACAAGTATCCACATGCCGCTTTTCCCTACACCCAACTCGTGCAGGAGAACCAGCGGCGGGGCTATCGCGAGCCAGAGTTTGAGTTAGTAGATACTGGCATCTTTGATGACGATCGCTATTTTGACATCTATATCGAGTATGCCAAAGCCACGGATGAAGACATCCTGATTCAGATCACTGCCATCAATCGCGGCGCAGAACGGCAAACGCTCCATTTATTGCCAACACTCTGGTTTCGGAATACTTGGTCGTGGGATCTCGATAGTCCCAAACCGCAGTTACAGCAACTCCACAGTGGTGACTTGCATAGTGTCATCGCTGCCGATAGTTCCACTTTGGGCGATCGCTATCTCTATTGCCAGTCTACAGCCCTATTATTTACCGAAAATGAGACTAATTCCGATCGATTATTCGGTACTCCCAACTCGTCGCCTTACGTCAAAGATGGCATTAACGACTATATCGTGCATGGGCGCACTGAAGCCGTAAATCCCCAGCAGCTCGGCACCAAAGTCGCCGCCGATTACGAACTGACGCTGGATGCCCATCAAGCGCAAACCATCCAGTTACGATTGACCAATCGTGACGATTTAGCCGCACCCTTCGCCGAATTTGCAGATATATTTGCACTGCGGCAGCAAGAAGCGGATGAATTCTATCAGCGCATCACGCCCAATCGGCTCTCAGACGATGCACGGCAGATTCAACGACAGGCATTTGCCGGACTGCTGTGGACGAAACAGTACTACCATTACGTGGTGGAAGATTGGCTCCAGGGCGACCCGACCCAACCGCCACCGCAGCGTCACCATCCGCGCAATTCGGCCTGGATTCATGTGTTTAATGATGACATCATTTCGATGCCCGATAAGTGGGAGTTTCCCTGGTTTGCCGCTTGGGATCTGGCCTTTCACTGCATTCCCCTAGCGACGCTCGATCCCGACTTTGCCAAACGCCAATTAGATCGGCTCACACGCGAATGGTATATGCACCCAAATGGGCAGATTCCCGCCTATGAGTGGCATTTTGGCGATGTTAATCCGCCCGTTCATGCTTGGGCGACTTGGCGCGTCTACCAGATCGAGCAGGAAGTATACGGACGCAGCGATCCAGCATTTTTAGAGCGCGTGTTTCAGAAGTTATTGCTCAACTTTACCTGGTGGGTGAACCAGAAAGACCACAACGGCAACAACATTTTTCAGGGTGGGTTTTTGGGACTCGATAATATCGGTATTTTCTACGATGTGTTGCACTTACCAGACGGGCGACATCACCATTTGAAAGTTCGATCGATGGTCGGGCTAGTGCCGTTATTTGCCACCGCAATTTTAGAATCGGCTACCTTAGACCGATTGCCAGATTTCCAACGTCGCTTTGAGTGGTTTATCGCCAACCGACCCAACTTACACCGCAATCTAGCAGCTTTGTCAGCACCAGGAGCGCAAGCACGACGATTGCTAGCGATCGTCAATCCGATCGATCGACTCCCACACATCCTCTACCGCTTGCTAGATGAAACTGAGTTCCTCAGCCCTTATGGCGTGCGATCGCTCTCAAAAATTCATGCCCAACAACCCTACACGTTCTCTGAAGGGGGACAACTACATACAATCGCCTACGAACCTGCCGAATCGACAACAGGCATGTTTGGAGGCAATTCCAACTGGCGGGGGCCAATTTGGTTACAGATGAATTTTCTGATAATTGAATCGCTCCAGCAGTTTCACACTTATCTTGGCGATGAATTTACAGTCGAATGCCCCACCGGATCGGGACAGTGGCTGACACTAGCAGAAGTAGCCACCGAATTATCGCACCGCTCGATCGCCATCTTCGAGCAAAATGCTGCCGGAAATCGACCAGTACATGATGGCAATCGCCTATTTCAGACCGACCCTCACTGGCGTGATTTGTTGCTATTTTACGAACATTTCAATGGCGATAACGGTGCGGGATTGGGGGCAAATCATCAAACAGGCTGGACGGGTTTAGTTGCCACTTTGATTCGCGATTGTAGCGAACGATCGCCAATATCTCAGCCTGAATATCCTCAACCGATATCCTCAATTGTCGATCGATAAAAATCCTAGCAATCTACACAGAATCTTATTTTGGGAGGAAATCGATCGATCGGTCGTTGAGTAAAAGTCTCGATCTTCTCTATTTTGGAGTGAATAGTTATGTTTGAACGAGTTTTAATTTGCACTGATTTTAAGGATGGTTTGCAGCGGCTGGCGCATTATACTGACGCTTTAGCGGCTGGCGGAATGAAGCAAATGGTGTTTCTCCACGTCGTTCCACTCTTAGAAATGCGCACTATTCCCAAGATCGATAACGATCGCGTAGAACAAGCGCAAGCGCGACTGAATGCGGCAGTTGGCTTGAGTCCGGTTGGTGTCGATGTCCATATTGAGGTGAGATCGGGGCAATCTGTCGAGACGATTCTTCAGGTTGCTAAGAGCTATGGCTCTGAATCGATCGTCTTGGGTTCCCAGACGCATAACTCGCTTGTCGATCTACTGCTTGGCAGTACGATGACCGAATTATCTCACCGCACGCCGATTCCACTGCTGATTCTCCGTCCTCAATTAATTGCGGCATTTACTGCGGAGGAGCTAAGGCTCCGTTGCCAGCATTTATTGCGCGCTGTACTGGTTCCTTACGACGGCAGTACAGTCGCCAATTTTCTGGTCAAGCAGATAAAGCAGTTGGCTCAAAAACAGACCGATCGATATCTGGAGCGGTGCGTGCTGTGTTGGGTTACAGATAGCATTCCCACTCAGACCGAGCAAAACCGCCTTGCTGAGATCGAAGTCGATTTGGAGGCGGCAAATTTACAAGTAACAACAAGCTTACGCCGAGGAAGTCCGCTGGCTGAGATTTTGGAGGTAGCTCAAATGGAAGAGATTAGCGCGATCGCCATTTCTACTGGCACGATCGGGAAGTTTCAGGAGTGGATTATGACTAGTTTTGCAGCAGAATTACTGCGTCTGAGCTGGTCGCCAGTATTGTATTTCCCGCCTTCTCGTTAGATTTAGCTTCGGAAACATTTGCTAGAAACTACGCTCGGACGGTTGAGCGATCGATAACAACCAACCGCCAAGCTCAAACAATTAAGGGAGTTGCAATATGTTAATCACAGCCAAAACCCTCGAAGGTTTTAAGTTAAACAGCCTCGACGGTGAAATCGGCAAGGCAAAAGAATTTTACTTTGACGATCGGCACTGGACGATTCGCTACCTAGTTGCCGACACTGGAGGCTGGCTGACGGGCAGGCAGGTGCTGATTTCTCCGTATGTGCTGGTTACTGCGGATAAGGGAGAGGAGTACATCACCGTCAATTTGACCAAACAACAGATCGAGAATAGTCCATCTTTGAGCAGCGATAAACCCGTTTCGCAACAATTCGAGCTGGATTATCACGGATATTATGGATACCCAATGTATTGGGGTGGCTTATCCATCTGGGGAGCTGACCCTTATATTCAGCGAGATCGCGAACAATGGGACAAATCTACCCCAGCAGAGAAAAAGGGCGATCCCAACTTGCGGAGCACTCGTGAGGTGAGTGGCTATCATATTCAAGCTACAGACGGCGAGATCGGGCACGTCGAGGACTTTATCATCGATTACCAAACGTGGTCGATTCGGTATCTAATCGTCGAGACAGTCAATTGGTGGTCGGGAAAAAAAGTTCTGATTTCACCGCGATGGATCGAGCGGGTGAGCTGGAATGAGTCGAAAGTCTTCATCAATCTGCCGAGCGAAATCATCGAAAAATCACCGGAATATAGGCAGGAGATACTGCTAATGCGGGATTATGAAACTCGACTCCATCAACATTACAATCGCCAGGGCTACTGGGTTGATGACTCGAACGATTTGGTGCAACCGCTGTAAAGCATCTGCGAATTAGTCGATCGGTTCGATTAGTAAATTTAGAGGTAATTAGAGGTAAGAAAATGAGCAAAGTAAAAGTTAAGATCCGGCGTTCGCAATTGATTTCCGTTGTAGGCGTGACAATGTTAGTAGTCGGTTTGATGGCTGGCGCGATCGCACCTTATTTGG
>NZ_PVWO01000545.1 GCF_003003845.1 Chamaesiphon polymorphus CCALA 037
GCCTAGTACTAGAGTTTTGGAAGTCCCTGTTGAGTTTAAATCTAGATTTGCGCGTCTATTACAATATCGATCGCAAATCTAGGACAAATCCAGGCAGTACATCCTCACCACTCAAAGTTACGGGATTTTTCAAAATCTCTACTATATTCTGCCCCAGGCGATAGATTTCGACTTCTTGCTGTTGGGGATTAATCAGCCAGCCCAAGCGCACACCTACACGCCGATACTCCATCATCTTCACTCGCATATCGTTCAGAGGATCGGTTTTCGAGCGTAGCTCGATGACAAAATCGGGTACCACCGGAATAAAACCAGAAATATCGACCCCCTCTAGCCGCGACTTCTCGATCCACGAAACATCTGGCGATGGATTTTTGCCACCAAAAGCTGTAAAGTCATAGCCCGTCGATGAGTCAAATACTTCACCTAATCCAGTCTGCTCGCTCCAGACTACAAATCGAGCAGTAAGTTTTGAGTTACGCTTGCCAGTTTCACCGCCAGTTGGAGGCATAACAATTAATTCTCCATCTTTGGTTAACTCTAGTCGTAAGTCACGATTTAATTGACACAGCCGAGCGAACTCCTCTGGCGTAACCCGTAGCTTTAAATCGGCAATGTTCAGCAATACTGGCTGCGATTCTAGTGTTTGCATAATTCTTCATTGCTATCTATTTCAGCAGGATATGTGGATCGTACATAGTTTTAGTGGTGTTGCCGATTTAAGGTCTGATTCTCTGTTTTTGCAACAAACTGATTCCTCCCAACTCCCTGCTTGGTGCGCTGTCTTGTCTCGATCGCTCGTAAACCGTCGGGAAACAAAGGCGTGCGCGAATCGCTGACCCAAACACATGCGGAGGGAGCGATGCAGTGTGGGCGGGTGTCCCGCCCATACAACTGCATCAGCGGCGCACCTCGGTCGGGTTTCCCGACCGTGAGAGTGCGACAAGACAAGACAACCTCCGCGTGATTTGGGTCGCTAATCCGTCTGGAAACCAGACGAGCGCGCATCCGCAACTCTCAACTAAATCCCTAGCTCTTACATACCCCAATCCAGCAACACCATTTTAGTTATACACTTGTCCATCTGGCATGATGGCACCGATGAGATTGGCACCAATTAGTCTCACTGCGATCCTACCGCCAATTTTAATTCGCGCTCCCGTCAGATCGGCACCGCTAAGATCGGCACCGCTGAGATCTGCTCCGACGAGATTTGCCTCTCGCAGGTTGGCATTGCTAAGATTTGCCTGAAATAAATTTGCCCTAAAGAGATTGGCTTTTTGCAGATTGGCACCTTGTAAATTGGTGTTGTGTAGAAAGGAATCCTGGAGATCGGTGTTACTTAAATTGGCATTGCTAAGGTTCCGTCCCGATAAATCGCGCTCGCTGAGGCTCGTACCGCTCCAATCGACGCCACTGAGATCGGGACGTGCCGGGGGCGTGCGCTGGGGTGTCTTGATATGGTGGCGATGATTTGTGGGTCTGGTAGCTGAGGATTGGGGATAAACTGGTGTCTCGGTGACTTTTGCTGGTTGTGTTGTCGATGGACGCGCTGGTTGAGGCGGCTCTGGACGTGCGGAAGCCCGCCGCGAATGTTGGCGTTGGGTAGTTCTATATGTCGGCTCGCGTTCGGTGCGGGTAGCGTCTGCTTTCGCCGCTCCATTCGTCGATCGAGATGAGGTAGTATGGGTGCGATCGCCGTTACCGTTGCCATTAGTACGCGTGGCTTGGTACTCGCGCAATCTGTCGCGAGCATTGTTGATTTCTTTGAGTTTAGCTTGGGCTTTTTCTTGGAGGCGAGCACTATCTTGGGGCAATCTGTCAGGATGCCATACCAATACTAAATCCTTATAAGCCTGGTTCACTTCTTCGAGTGAAGCCCCAGGCTCTAGTTCGAGTGCTCTGTACCAACTCTGTAGATCGTCATTCATCTATCTAAAGTAGCACTACTACTGACGAAGGTGATTGCACTTATCGATTAAATTAATATTCTTTATGGATCGGCAAGTATAGATCGATAGGTGCCCATAGATCTACACTAAATTACTAAAATTTTCCTACTGTCTTGTCTTGACACGCTTCACTTATCTGGTCGGGTCACCCGCCCAGTGAGGAAACCACCAAAGCGCGTGTCGCTGGAGCACAGAACCGTTAGGTTTCCTGACTGTTCGCGCGTCGCTTGCCAACAATATTTATAGTTTAACTAGTTATTTACTGTGGATGAAAGTAATTGTAAATCTCCGTAGCAATGTGAGAGCCAATTCCGGGAGCTTTGGCCAAATCTTCGACAGAAGCCGCCCTAATATAGTCGATCGAGTGAAAATGTGCCAGCAGTTGTTTTTGGCGATGGCTACCCAAACCTGCAATATCATCTAAATAGGATCGTTTTTGTTTTTCGCTACGTTGTTGGCGGTGGAAGGTAATCGCAAAACGGTGGGACTCGTCCCGCACGCGGCGCAGCAGTTGCACTCCAGGTTGTTCGGCATCGGTCGGTAGTGGCAAGCTTTCGCCAGGGAGAAATATTTCTTCCCGTTGTTTGGCGAGGCTGACAACACACATCTTATCGGCTAAATTCATCTCGGCGAGGATGCTAATGACGGCGGATAATTGACCTTTACCGCCGTCAATCATCACTACGTCGGGAAAGTTCGGATCGTCAGTATTTAAACCGCCTGCATATTTCCGAAATCTGCGGCGCGCGATTTCGGCATGACTGGCGTAATCATCCGAATGTCCGATCGTAATTTCGGGATTCTGAATTTTATAGTGGCGATAGTGTTGTTTGGCTGGCAAGCCATCGATAAATACCACTTGCGAGGCGACAGCATTAGAACCTTGAATGTGAGAAATATCGAATCCTTCAATCCGGCGGGGGACTTCAGGTAAATCGAGGACTTCGGCGAGATCTTGCAATGCCCCAAGATTGCGTTCGCTTTGGCGTTGGAGGCGCGATAGCTCGTGAATGGCATTTTTCTCGACCATCTCGATTAGCTCAGCTTTAGCTTGCCGCTGGGGGGCAATTAGCGTAACTTTTCGCCCCTTGCGATCGCTTAAATAATTGGCTAACATGTCGCCTTCGGGTAATGGATATTGCACCAAGATCTCTAGGGGAACTTCTACCGGATCTGCTGATTGATAGTGTTCTTCTAATACCCGTTGTAAAATCGCACCTAGTTCTTCATCCGACGCCGCGCTAGTAGTTTCGGTATGCTCGGATAGGGATTCTATTTGCGCTGTAAAACCCAGTCTACCGACTAATTTACCAGCACGAATTTGGAATAATTGAACGCAAGCAGTTTTGGCATCGGCAGCGAGGGCGATCGCGTCGCGAGAGACGGTATCGTTGGGTAGGGAGACTTTTTGCTCGGCATTGAGCGCGGTGAGATTGTTGATGCGATCGCGAATCAGTCCGGCTTGCTCGAAATCCAAGGCTTCAGCGGCTTTGTGCATCTGTGCGGACAAGGTTTCGATCAGTTCTCCCGTCCGTCCTTGAAAAATCATCGCCACTTTTTCTACGGTTTGACGATATTCTAGCGGCGCGATTAAGCTTTGACAGACACCGGGACAGCGACCGAGATCGTAATTGAGACAGGGACGATCTTTGAATAATGGTTGGGGTCGTTGGCGGAGTGGAAAAGTCCGCTTGATAGTATACAGGACAT
>NZ_PVWO01000546.1 GCF_003003845.1 Chamaesiphon polymorphus CCALA 037
ACAAAGGCGTGCGCGAATCGCTCCCCGCTCCCCGCTCCCCACGTGAATCCAGCACTGCCCAAATTTACTTAGCTCTTGTAATTTGCGTATTTTCACTGAAAGATTTCAGGAGTAAATGGGGATAAATAAATAGTATAGAGAGGCTGTCAAATAATATACCTCCTGCGAAAGTAATTGAAGATTGGCTGATGGTGCTAATGACTCGAGCTGATTTATCAAATTAAGTTTTTTGAACTACTTAAGATGAAGATAAATGAATAAATGGCAGCTAAAATATTATTGCAAATACTACGCTGCTAGAGAGCAGGGTTTTGCGTTGCCTGCGGCCATTGGGATCGGTCTAATCGTGATGGTGGTTGGCGTGACCACGATCGTCCGTTCTCAGGCCGATCGATCGACTGCCATTGCCCAAAAAGCCACAGCAGATAGCTTAGGCGTGTCAGAAGCTGGAGTTACTCGGATACTAGCTTTGTTAAAGAAATATCCTGTCTTAGCAAAACAATCTGCTACCACATGGCCTGTTAGTCCCTCGACGATCGCCACATCAACGCCTGCTTGTGCGACCAGTTCAACCAGTTCGACGCCAACAACTGAAGAGTCAAAATTGATTGTCAGGAGTAGATCTGCCCAGTGGCTGAATATAAATGATACAGATGCTGACTGGCGTGAATTGGGCGAATTTAGAGTCGTAAGTTATGAGCCAAATACCCCAACACCAGGAATGAGCAAACTTGAGATCGAAGGACGCGCCAGATCTCAAAATGACGCCGCTAGCGCGACAAGTAGCACAGAAATAACCTTTGGTAACTCGACAACCGCGCTAGCAATTGAGTTTCCGATTAATAGTGGTGCCAGTCCCTCAGTACCAGGAATCTGGGTACATGGCAGCTCAGATCCGATCGATGTCTCCACCTCTGGCACCATTAATGCTAGTGTTTGTGTCAACGGTACGTCTTTCGATACGGGCAAAATCAGTACCGCCAAGCTCCAACAGGATGGTGCTGCCGTCAAGTCTATTTACAACGGTACGGTGCCGAGTATCGTTGCTAACCCTAGCACCTTACCCCCCCTTCCGCAACCGCCGACAACAGCTTATCGCCTGCCGCCGCTCGATCTTGCCAGTTGCTACATTGTCCTCCCCAGAATTCCCACGACGTCACGGACAACTGGACTAACTGGTACCAACTGTTCTAGCTCTGACAAATTTGGTACCCCTTATCCCACCACTTTTAATGTCACCACCGATACTCCAACTGGGGGCGTCTATAGCTATCTGGTTGACTCTACCACGAGCAGTTCTAGTACTACTAATAGTGGTTCTGCTGGCGGTGACTCGATTAAATTAAGTAGTGGGGGTGTAATTATCGACCCACCACCAGGCACAAAAGTGGTGCTATACGTGCGAGGCAATGTATCTATTAGTGGTACATCGAGTGGTATCCCAGCAAATGCTTGTGCGGGCACATCTACGCCAGTGACATCTTACATCAATGGTTATTCCCCAGCGAATACCAGCTTTCAAAATACAACGAATTGGCAATACGATACCACGGCAAATACGCCGCCATCTATCAACAATACCGGACTTGCCAGTAACTTAGAAATTTATGGGGCTGACGGCTCTGGTGGTACTTGGGGAACGGCCTACAAAATGGAAAATTTCCAAATAAGTGATACGACCATGGTCAATGGGTTTATTTTTGCACCCGCAGCGATCGTCGATATCTCTCAAGGTCAAATTAGAGGTGGGGTCTGGTCGCAGGTGTTCAAAAGTTCTAATTCCTCTGGTTGTAGTACCGGAATGGTTCAAGCCGATTTAGGAAACACGGTGGTTCAAATACAGTCTGCCATCTCTATTGGCTCGATTAAATCATGGCGAAGACAGGGGGCACAATAAATGCAACTTTGTCAGCACAAATTATTTCAACCCAATGACGATCGAGGTTTCTCAATGATTGAAGCGGTTGTGGCGATGATGCTCGTTACAACATTTATCACGATTAGTTTGCAACTGCTGTTAGCAGCTACTGCCGTTCGAGTCATTGCCAGAGAGAAGGCTGAAGCGACAACCTGGATTGAAGCAGACTTAGAAACGGTGAAGTTTCGAGCGAGTCAGTACTCTGATAGTTCTAAATGTAATGCGATCGATAGTAGTTCTGGTTATGCGCAAGGCTTCCGCGATGCCATTCCCGCAAGCAATGGTTTAGATGCGCCGACCGATATGACTCTCAATAAAACAATCAATGCCAATAATTTCATACTGACCAGAACTGCTAATCCGAGAACTATTCCGCCTTATGATGTTCTAGAAATCAGATATCACGTAACTTCAGCGTCTGGTTTAAAGATCGCCAAACTTTATACAGAGGTAATTCCCCATGCTGCTCTCAACTGCCCATAAGCACGAGCGAGGGTTTACCTTAGCCGAAAGTGTCATCATCGTTGTAATAATTGGGTTTTTGGCGACGATGGCAACTCAGAGCTTTTTGGCATTACTAAATAACAAGAAGGTAGAAAATGCTTTGATGCGAGTAGAATTGGCATTAAAACAAGCACAAAGAGAAGCAATTAAAACCAGTAAAAGTTGTGTAGTCTCAATTCCAAATGGTGTCAATGTCCAGTTAACTAGCAATTGCTTAGATTCAAGCGATTGGTCGATCCAAGATATCGATATCGATCGTCCGCCGAGTTTAGAGACGCTAACATTTGATTTTAAAGGCAGAATTAACGATCCTAGCGATGGAGGCATAATTGTACTCTCCTTACCAGATGGTTCTGGCTCACCGAAATGTCTGGAAATCTCCACTGGGATCGGACTGATGAGAACGGGGAGCTACGATGGCAGCAACTGTAATACGCAGTAAATAATGAAATAAATGAACTATCAGATCTTCTCAAAATTTAAATGTCAAAGCCAAGTCACAGGCTTTACTTTGGCAGAGCTATTAATAGCCATAGCAATTACCGGAATTATTATCACCGTCGGCGGTAGTGGTTTAGTGCTGATTCTCAATTACGATCTCCAAGCTAAGTCGAAAACCGATCTCCGCATGGAACTCAACCGTGCTCTGGACTTTATATCAGACGATCTTCGAGAATCCAACAATATTTCGACATCAATTCCACCAAGCTGGACAGGCTGGACAGTTCCCGCAGGTTATTCAAGTGTGCTGTTTGTGACTAAAGCACTAGGAACTCCAGGCGGATCTCAAGTTGCTTACTATGTGCGAGACAAATTACCAAGCGCAACCAGTCCGGTATGGCAAGGGCCACAAATCATTTATCGTGCCACTATAACTAATGATGAAGGAAATGCCTTGGTTGACTCCATCAAAACTGGTGGGTTTCCAGTTCCCACTATAACTGCCTCGCGCCAAGTTACCCTCTCTCTCACCGGACAGAGTTGTCCGCCGTCATCACCTGAAAATACCTGTAGCAATCCTCAAACTTTGACAATTAGTACTCAAGTTTTTGCCAGAACACAATAGCCACAACTTGTCAACCCTAGTAGTCTCCGGCATAAATGAACCTACTATTTGGGAAAGTTGGGAGTGAGGAGTTGGGAGTGAGGATTAAATACTAGTGCAGTGTCAAAATTCAATATTAGGGTAAAGAGAAGTAAGTTTACAGCGAGCATCATCAATCTTCATTTGCC
>NZ_PVWO01000097.1 GCF_003003845.1 Chamaesiphon polymorphus CCALA 037
TTGTGTGCGACAAGACAGACCCCCCAGTTCCGGGTTCTACGGAGCTACTAACCTAAAAAGTACTAGTCCGAAATCTGTGGGTAATGAATAGCCAGCCCTTTCAACGCGAACATCCGAACTAGCTTGTAATGGCGTAAACCCGTTACTAAATCGATCGATATTAGTGAATTACTTTGGTTTTGGTGCGTTACGCTGATGCGATAACACACCCTACGAGCGATCTATTTTTAACTAGTAGACTATTGTAATGGAGTTAAATCTAAATACTCGCCGATCGAGTCTGCCAATTTATCGAAAATTTCCTCTCGTTGGCTGGCATAGTCTGGGACATCAGTAGTAATCGGCGATAAATCACGACGCGATCGAATTTGGTTCAACCAGTTTCTGCGCCAGCTCCCGTTATCGAAAATACCATGTAAATATGTGCCCCAAAGCGTTTGGCGACAATCGACGATTCCGAGCATTTCATCGCTAAATAATTGCTCGTATTCGCTGCTATTAGCGCGCTCCGGGTGCCATTGGGTGGTGCCTTGATGGATTTCGTAGCCAGCGATCGACACGCCTGGAACGGGATAATTGGAGTTAGTAGTGCGTTGGCGGGTAGTTTTGGTCTCGGTAATGGTGGTTTGCAGTGGAAAGAGATTCAATCCGGAATGTTCGCCAGGAATTCCTTCAATTCCACTAGGATCGGCTAGGGTAGTACCGAGCATTTGGAAACCGCCACAAATACCCATGACGGTACCACCGCTGGCGAGGTAATTGGGGAGTGTCGCGGCGATGCCCGTCTGTTGGAGCCATTGCAGATCGGCGATCGTGGTTTTGGAGCCGGGTAAAATAATGGCGTCGCAGTTATTTAGCTCGTCTTTAGTCGTAATATATTTAAGATTCACAGTCGGTTCGGCATCGAGCGGATCGAAATCGGTAAAGTTAGAAATGCGGGGGAATCTAACGACACCAATTGTCAAATCTGCATTCGGCTTACGCGATCGCCGCTCCAACAAATCTAACGAATCTTCGGCAGGAAATACCTGGTCTAACATGGGAATCACGCCAATAACTGGAATCCCCGTCCGTTCTTCTAACCAGGTAATTCCCGATTCCAAGAGCGATCGTTGTCCGCGAAATTTATTGATGACAAATCCTTTAATTAAGGCGCGTTCTTCCGGTTCTAATAATTCTAAAGTACCGACAATATGCGCGAACACACCACCCCGATCGATATCGGCAACCAAGACAGTATTAGCTTGTAAATAACTCGCCACTCGCATATTAGTTAAGTCGCGATGTTTGAGATTGATTTCTGCCGGACTACCCGCACCTTCACAGACAATATAATCGAATTCGGTGGCTAATTTATCCAAACAACTAGTTATCGCCGCCCAACCGCGATCGAAATAATCGCGATAATAATCCGCCGCCTGCACTCTCCCCACAGCGGTACCCATCAAAATAACTTGAGAAGTCATATCGCCCTGTGGTTTGAGTAAGATCGGATTCATCTCAACTCGCGGCTCGATTTTGGCCGCCCATGCTTGCACGGCTTGAGCGTGACCCATTTCTTTACCATCGGCGGTAATATAGGCATTCAAAGCCATATTTTGCCCCTTAAACGGGGTGACTTTCCAGTTTTGGCGGACGAGGAGGCGACAGATTGCGGCAGTAATCAGCGATTTTCCGGCGTGGGAGGTGGTACCCACAACCATGATGGATTTAGTCATTTCGATTGCGGATTGCGGATTGCGGATTGCGATCGAATGGGAACGAATGGAAACGAAGATCGTTTAGTTATTGTACGCATATATCGATCGCCTGTCAGTTCGAGCCAGATAAATCGATCGCCTTCCACCACGACCCCTGTTAATATCGAGTCAACCCTACTCGAAATCTTCAACGATCGTCAGCTCGATCTCTTTGGTGACAACCAGGGCAGATTGTTAAGCTAGAAACACTGATAAATATTCAACCTAAATTAGTAACTATAACTTAACTATCAATTATCAATTATCAATTATCAATTATCAATTAACTTACATGTCATCGAGAAACTCTCTGTGGGCGGCACTTATTGGGTTAGCGGCTACTATTCCGACGAGTGGGACGATTGCCATTGCTAAAAGTTCGGTGGAAATCGGCCAGACAGTTGCGCCGAGCGCGCTCCAAATCGCACAAGTTAAGGAACAAAGTTCGAGCGATTACTTTGCAGCGGGGTTAAAGAAATACAAAAAAGGAGACGTTCAGGGGGCATTAGCAGAGTTTAACCAAGCGATTAAACTCAATCCCAATTATGCGATCGCTTACTATGCACGTGGATTTGTTGCAGCGGACAAGCTACAGGATATTCAAGGTGCATTAGCAGACTTCAATCGCGCGATCGAACTCGATCCCAATAGACCTGTCCGAAATATAATCTAGGGGCAAAAAAGATGGTAGAACAGTATTTTACGGTTCTACCGAACATGAAAAATCCATTACATTATATCCATAAATATCCAGACCGGACAAGAAAAATATTAGGAATTAGCGCAGAGCAATTTGAAGCATTGTTGAGACAGGCAAAAAGCGAAGCGGATAAATTAGAGTGGGAACAAGAACAAAAAAAGAATAGGATTAATAAAAAAGGAGGAGGAAGACCAAAAATACTCACCAGATCGGAAGAAGTATGCTTGTGCATATTTTATTTAAGGAATCTGCCAACATTTGAAGTATTAGGAATGCAGTTTAATGTTTCAAAAACAGAAGCAAATGACACATTTAATTACTGGTTGAAAATTATCAGAAAAATCTTGCCATCTAGCTTGATAGAACAGTTCAAAAAAGACGAGAAAGAATTAGAGATAATCAAGCAAATGTTGACGGAGCAAGAGTTAATCGTAGATAGCTGGGAACAAGCCAGAGAGAGACCAGAAGACAATCAAGAGCAGAAAAAATATTATTCGGGCAAGAAAAAGCAACATACCTTCAAAGGGCAAGTAATTACATTACCGTTAGGAAAAGATGTAATAGACTTGGAGGTAGGTAAGCAAGGTAAAGCTAGCGATATTAATCTATTTAGAGAGCAGCAGCAGAAATTTGAAAGCAATCAAAAATTCACAGGAGACAAAGGATATCAAGGAGGGACAAACATCAAGACCCCTCAGAAGAAGCCGAAAGGAAAAGAGTTAACAGAATCTCAAAAATCAGAGAATAAAGTGGTATCTAGTGAAAGAATATATGTCGAGCACATGATTCGCCTCTTCAAGATATTTAGGATTGCCAAGGAAAGATTTCGGATGAATAGTGACAAATACGAGCAAATAATTTTAACGGTTTGTGGATTAGTTAGATTAAGAATAGGCGCATTAATTTTACCAACTTCATGAAGATTGTGAAACTAGTAAATACAACAAGATACATTTGGATAATTAATGGTTAGTTTCTAATCGTAATTAGCCAAGAGCCTATAATCTTCGTTAAATTACGTGCAATACATCGCAGACTAGGTATTGGCTAAAAGCCATGCCTATACTGCAATACAAATTTTCGGACAGGTCTAATAATGCAGTCGTTTTCTGTGCCAGAGCCGTGCTCAAGCACGAACATCTCAATGACTCCACAGGTGAAATTAGCGATCTACAAACCTGCGCCAAACTGTACCAAGAACAAGGACGCACTCAAGAATATCAAGCCGCGATCGATTTGATTAAGAAATGGCAGCAATAGGGAGGGTATTAGGCTTTAGGCTTTAGGCTTTAGGTTTTAGGCTTTAGGTTTTAGGCTTTAGGCTTTAGGTTCTAGGTTCTAGGTTTTAGGCTTTAGGTTTTAGGAGATAGGATACGCACTGATTACCCATTACCCATTACCCATCCACCCATCCACTCATCCACCCATCCACCCATCCACTCATCCACTCATCCACCCATCCACTCATCCACTCATCCACCCATCCACCCATCCACTCATCCACCCATCCACCCATCCACTCATCCACCCATCTACTCCCTTCACCACGGTTGCCAAGACTTCTCAACGATCTCTAACTCGCCTGTTTTGACGTCCGCGTGCCAATGGGTGCGATCGTCTTCGCGCCAGCAGCGCAACTCAATGACAGCATTACCGACAGTCAATTGGCGCAGGGTGATATCTGGCAACCATGTTGGTAATTCTGGATCGATGTACAGTCGTCCATTAGGGGCGTCGGCTTGGAGTCCGAGCATCGCTTGGAGTAAATGAAAGATCGAACCCGCTGCCCAGGCTTGGGGAACGTTTGCCTGCGCGTATTGCACGGGAAATGCGCCTTTTTGTTGCGTAATCCCGGCGTAGACTTCGGGGAGACGGTAGTTCTCGAAATAACTAGCGGCTTCGGAAATGCCCCGCGCGATTTTGGCAGTCGCATCTACAGAACCGTAACGTTTGCAGCCGAGGGCAATAATGCCGTTATCGTGCGCCCAAATCGAGCCGAGATGGTAAGAGTGGGGATTAAAACTGAGGTGATCGGCAGATATGGTGCGAATACCCCATCCGCTCCACAGATCGTCTGCCATCAATCGATCGATAACCCGCGCCGCCCGTTCTGGACTGACAATACCGCTCCACAAGCAGTGTCCGGGATTGGAGACGATCGATTTGACGGGTTGTTTATCAGCATCGAGTGCGTAGGCGTAGAAACCTAGTTCCTCGCACCAGAACTGCTCCTCAAACTGCGCTTGCAACATCTTGGCTTTGTGTTTGAGTTCGATCGCGCGATCTGGCTCGCCGAGGGCGATAAAGACTTCTGCCATTCGCATCCAGGCATCGAATACGTACCCCTGAAGCTCGCATAGGGCGATCGGAGCTTTGACTTGCGAACCATCTGGATAGACGATCGCATCGCCTGAGTCTTTCCACCCTTGATTGTAAATACCCTGTGGAGAGCTGGCTTTGAACTCTTGCAAGCCATCGCCATCGAGATCGCCATAGCGATCGATCCAATCCAAGCAGCGGAGCGCGACATCGCGATATTCATGCAACAAGCCCATGTTGCCAGTCCATTTCCAGGTTTCATGGAGCAAGATGAGGTAGAGTGGGGTTGCGTCGGCGGTACCGTAATAAGGCGTGTGCGGAATGCGGTTGAAGTGTGCCAGTTCGCCAGTGCGGAGTTCGTGCGGCATCTTACCGGGTTGGGCATCGCGCCAGTCGTCGATTTCTGTGGCTTGGTATTGGGCGAGGTTCTTGAGGGTACCCAGGGCAAAATTGGGGCGTCCTAACATGCACTGAAGGCTGGCAATTAGGCTATCGCGACCAAAGATCGTCACGAACCAGGGGACGCCCGCCGCTGGTACCCAAGTATCGGACGGTAATGTCGGATCGTAGAGCCGTAACGCACCCATGTCTTCGACAGATTGCCGATAAAGTCGATAGACTTCTTCTTGTGCGGTGGTTACTTGCGTGGCATTGTCAAACCATTGCTGGTGCAATGCTTCAGCTTCTGGTGCCATCTCGTAACACTCGGTGGGAAACATGCTGGTGTTCGATCGCTCGGTATCTGCTTCGGGATAGGCACCATCCGAACTCAAAATGTAGTAGCAGCAGGTATGCCAAGATTCTCTGGCTGCTAATTCCACCAAAAAGGTAATGCGCCCATTGGCAAATCGCGCTGGGGAAGAGGCATTGCGAACTCGATAGAGAAAGCGACGCTGAAAATCGCGATTGATGTAAGTAGTGTTTAATTCGCCATTTTCTTCGTTCCAACTCGTATTGATGTGTCCGCGCCGAATGTAGTGATGCGACTTAACCTCAAAGATATCGGCAAAATCCGATCGCAGGGCAATTTCGAGATTGAATTTGACTGGCTTCAACCCGTGATTGGTAATATCGATATCTTCGTGAATGCCATCACCCGCCACCCGGCTCAATACCATTTCTAGCGTGCCTTGGGGAATCGTGCTGTCTTCGGTTTCGATCTTCGGATTGGTGAGATAAACACGCGCGGTTGAGTAGCTAGTCGTACTCGAATTGAGCCGCGTCCATGGTTGACCGTTGGCGAAAATTCCATAATAGCTGACAAATCGGGTATCGTCAGCAAACACCCCAAATTCCCCCTCAGTCATAATTTGGCCATCTTCTTGCGTCACCATAAAGGTGTTTCCTTGATTGATGGTTAAGACAGGCGGGCCGACGTTTACCAGAAAAGGCATAAGCTAGATTCCATCAGCTAGAAGATTGCGGCTAAACTTAATTAAAAATTTAGAAGGCTAGATCTTCAGGCTAACGTGAATTTAAAATGATAAAATCTGTCTTTACATAGACAGGCGGGAATGCCCGAAATGGTCATTTAGTGCGAACATTCGCTCGCCATGTAGACTCGATCTCAAGTATTGGGCGCGAATGTGACGATTTAGACCGATCGATCCGATTGGGGGTTGGGCTTTGCTGACATGATATTCGAGCGTTGTGACTCGATCGCACCCACACTAATAAAATTGGCAAGTCTTACGATCGAGATTGCGCTTCATTGTGCCTGTACTCACGATACAACCGTAAGCCAAATTTACCCGCTGGGGTGGCTTGAGCCTTGCGAATATCGGATTGCATCTGGGCGGGTAAAGACTCTAGCTCGGCGGGTTTAATGTGGTGTTCTGGGGGCTGAAGTATCGGTGCGGCGAGGGCGGCAAATGTCAGATCGATTGCCGAAAACTTGTCGCCTAATAAATATTTACGTCCATCGGCTAGCAAGCCATCGACTCGATCGAATACAATTTCGATTTCTCGATAGGATTCGGCACCGGATGTCTCGGTAATATCGTAAGTCGATCGCACGATCTTGCCTACTCTGGGAAAGATCGCGGGAAACAATAACTTTTCCCAAAAGGGTACGCCCAAAGTCCAACGTGGATAGAGTAATTGGGGTGAAAGGATATAAGAATATCCCCAACGGCGGGTATGTACGCCTAATTTAAGATTGAATAAGTTTTCTAGCTCTAGAGTGAGTACTTGTAAGTTGGGATCGATCGGATATAACTTTTCGGGATACAGTCTGTCCAAATATCTCAAAATATCTGTAGAATCAATCGCCGCACCCGTATCTGTTATCAAAACAGGAACGCTCGTGCCACCATATTTTTTAGTCGCATTCCGATGAAATGGCGGCATATGCGCCATTTCTCGATAGGGAACTGCTAAGTAGTCTAGTGCCCACCGTGCTTTCTCGCTGTAATGGCTCACGGGAATCGTAATCAGTCGAAAGTTATTTGGCAGCATGAGCTAGGGAATATAATCCGATCTGTCTTTATAACAAACCACGATACCGGATAAACAGCAACATTACCGCCCACGAACCCAAGGCAACTTTAATGGCGACAAGCACATTTAGGAGGGGGATAAACCCACCGCTAATTAATGCACCTAACTCGCCATGGGGCAATTCTACGCCAGAGAGATTAATTGCCGCGATGATAATGAAAGCGATCGCGGAGATTTTTTCCCAAGTGGCGGCGTGCCAACGCTGGTAGAGTCGATCCATATCTTCGGTAGAGGAGGTAATTGCCACTAAGCCGATGGCGGTACCACCAGCCACACCTGCGGCAAAACCACCACCAGGGCTGAGATGTCCGCGAATGGCTAGTTCGATACTCACTAGTGCGGCAATTGTCGCTCCCAATCTGGCTAAAACGATCGAGGGGGAATCGGTAAATTGGTAAACTGTGGTGGCAGGTTGTTCGGTAGAGAGTAAGTATTTGACTCCTAAAATGGAGATCGTAAATACGACGACTTCAAAGATCGTGTCGTAGAGTCGATTTCTGAGGATGATTCCCGATACGGCATTGGGGATACCAGTCTCGCGGACGATCGTTTCGACGATCGTTACTTGTGACAAGTCTGGGAGTGCATTGGAAGTCAGCAGAATTTTCACTCCCAAGGCGATACCTGCTAGTAGATAAATCCATCTCATTGCTGTGGCTCCGCGATCGTCAGTGTACTGGCTAAGGGGTTGAGGTAGGTGAGGTTGGTGTCCGAGGGGAGTTGTGGGTGCATCATGTCATAAAGACTGGAAATTCTGGTCGCGATCTCGACTGGTGGGGGGGTAGAATCTTCGATATGAGCGGGATTTAGGGCGATCGTGGTGTGGATGTCTCGATCGAGCAATGCTTGGCGCAAAGTCGGCAAATCTTGGTATGGAACTAGTTCGAGTCGGAGATAATGTTTGCTAAAAATTGTGCGGAGATCGTCGATATATCGTTGGCGGAGCCTCTCCAGGGGAGAATCGAGTGTAGTTTCATCACTCAAGATGCCTAGCCGCACTACCATTGAAGAGCGTACCGCGATCGCATACAGGGAAATCGATAATAAGGTGCCCATCAAAGCTTCGGTTAAAGCCACATCCGCTGCGCCCAGAATTGAGTAGATAAGGGCAGCAATGGCACCGAGAATGCCGCGTAAAATTAGGGCATTATATGGATTGGATTGAAGTACCAACATTAGCGCAGCGATCGGGAGCAGAGCCACGATTGCATAGATATAAGGATCTGTCATGACTCCTCCTGACTACTCGTACAATAAGCTAATACATACCCCAACATCGTGTTCCACATTGCCAAGGAGAGAATCGCGAGTATCAGTAACTGCCATTCACTAGGCAGTTTCAGCAACAATCCAAACAAGATCGCCATCGAGCCGAGGGTATCTGCTACCGATAGACTGTGTAACTTAAATAATACAGTTCGCTTGCCGAGTAGCGGTATCGTCCCCCAAAACCAGAAGACAATCCCCACCCCAATACAGAAATAACCGAGAATGTCAATCATTTGTTATCCATCCGTTTGAGTAAATGTGCCAACAGCATAAATCCAGCATTGCCCACGCTCAAAACGATCGCACCAACTACACCAATCATCCAATCATCCCGGAGGACGGATACAACCAAGATAATAATCGATGCCTTAGTAGAGACGCTGGTTAATGCCAACATTTTTTGCCAAACATCATTAGATTTCCAAGCTGCATAGATCGGAATTAACATCGCCACAATCATCAGCATCAAGATGAAATTCAAGATTGAATTCATAACTTTCTTCTCCGTTTGACTCGATGAACTTCATAGCCACCATCTTGGTTGTATTTATAAACAATCGTTTTGGGGGTAAAAGTAATTAAGAAAATATCTAAAAACACTAGCCCAGAAGATCGATTTGGTGGTACTATTTCGATTTCGACATCTTCAGCCTGATGGGGACGGAAAATCATTTCGATCGCTTCGATATAGGCGATCGGAATTGCCATCACAATTTTACCTAGTACCTGTAGCCACTCCCTCAATGTGCCGATCGAGCTTTGAGTGTGGGGTAAGATTAGCGAAATAACAATCCCGATCGCGATATTTTCGGGACTCAGATCGGATGTGAGTAGCAGCCAAATAGTGAGTCGGAGAATGATATTTAGATAACCACTCATACAAATGTCGCCCAAAATAGTAAAATCGATACCAACGTCATCACGCCAATCAGATCGTCAAATTGCTCAAAAATGCGGGGTAACTTTAGTGGAGTTCGCTTGAATATCGCTAGGTAAGCCAACCAGCCCGTCGCAATTATTGCGATCGCCTTAATGGTATTTTTAACATCATAAGCCTCAAAATAGACAATATTTGCTACAAATAGTGTGCCAAGTAACAAACCGATTGCCAACCAAAAGCCCTGCTTGATTGGTTTAGTATTTACCCCTGGTTGTTGTGGTAAGAAGATAAATTTAGCAAACGCAATTGCCGTCCCTACCATCACCACATTCATCACGATTTCTTGCCACGGCAAGAGATTTTTCATCGTCAATACCTTCGCCCCAAACCCAGATAGTAAGGGGAATCCCGAAATTGAGAATCCGGCAATTACAAATAAAAGCCACAGCGTGCGATCGATTGGTTGCTGCTGTAATTCCTTAAAATTGCGACTCGGTAAAGCTCCCGCCAGCATGAATAATGCCGATTTCACCAAGCCATGCGTTAGGGCATAAAATCCGCTCGCTTCAGGAGCCGCTAGCATAAAACCCAATTGGGAAAGGGTGCTCGATGCCAACATCCGTTTGGTGTCCTTCTCAAAAATTGCATAGGAAACGCCTAAAATCGCCGTCCCAACCCCAAAAACTCGAATAATGGGATCGATCTCATCTAAAATTAGCGCACAGCGTACCAGCGGATATACCCCCGCTTTCACCACAATCCCCGACAACATCGCCGAAACTGGCGTTTCTGACTCTGAGTGCGTCAGCGGTAGCCATAAGCCAGAGACAAACACCCCACCCTTAGTCAGCAGCCCCATAAAGATCAACGCGAGTGCTTCCGGCGGCGCGCCGCGCAAACCTGCAAAGGTAAAGGAATGATGCGCTTTATAGACTAGCACCGCGCCGACTAAATAAAACAACATCGCCACATTGCTGACGAGCAGATACCGCAACGCCACCCAAATCGATCGATCCGTGCGTGGATAGGCGATTAACAGTGCCGCAGCAATGCCACTTACCTCCAAGGCTACATACAAACTGACAAAATCGGTGCAGGCAAAGGCTGCATTCAAACTGCCATGCAGGATGATTAATTGCCCATAAAAAAACGCTACTTTTTCAGTTTGCCAACAGTAAAGAATTACCGCCGCAGTAACGAGAGCATTGGTGAGAATAAAATAACCGCTGAGTGAATCGATTACTAAAGTCACCCCGAAATTATCGAGTAATAGCAGCTCGATCGACGATCGAGAAGTTAAGATCTGCAATGCATATCCCGCCGAACCGAGCGCGGCTAACATTGCAATCTGGCGATCGAGTTTTGGTAGTATAAAAATCAGAAATCCCGCCACGAATGGGAGGGCGATCCAAGCGATCGAGATGGTATTCATGGACTATTCTCCTTCTCGATTTCACGGGTATTTAAGGTGGGACTATCCTTTGCCAATTTCATCGCCCCAACTAACATTAACGCCTGAATCGAAAACCCAATTACGATCGCAGTTAAGATTACCGATTGAGGAACTGGATCGGCATAAGTACCATTATTTGTGGCATTGCCGGAAATTGGCGTAAATAAACCACCTCGCGCCGCAATCAGCACGTAGTAGGCAATTACCCCCGTACTCATCACATCCATCGCGAAAACTTTCATCACCAAATTTTGTTTAAAAATGATAGCAAAAAATCCGCATAATATCGTTGCTAATGTAAATGCTTCTAATAACACGATTTTTCAATAATTGATAATTGCGGATGCGCGAAAAGTCGGGTTCCCTGATGGTTTAGCGACCCAAATCACGCGGAGGGAATCTCCGCATGTGTTTGGGTCAGCGATTCGTGTAACTCCTAAGGAGTGGCTGCGCCAACGGCGGGTTTCCCGCCGGGATAGCGAATCAAGACAAGACAGCGCACCAAGTAGATAATTTATAATTATCTCTTTCTAAAAAACAGATAATTGCAATTATATCTAAAGTTATAAGTAAGTACCTAAAACTATCGGTAGAGACGCTCTTAGTTTGCCCCTACCGACTTTTTTAGACCTAAATACCGCTCTATTTAATGAGAATTTCCACTATATAAAAATTCGAGCGCGCGGTTGCGTAACTCGTAATAGCGAGGATCTTCGAGAATTTGTTCGCGATCGCGCGGACGCTCGAAGGGAATATCTAAAATTTCACCAATGCCAGCCGCTGGGCCTTCTGTCATCATGATTAACCGATCGGCCAGGAATAAACATTCATCGATATCGTGAGTTACCATCAGTACCGTACAGCCAAATTCGCGGACGATTTCCGAAACTTCTTCCTGCATTTCTTCTTTAGTAATTGCATCTAAAGCACCGAAAGGTTCGTCTAAAATTAAGACTTCAGGACGCAGACAAAAAGCTCGCGCGATCGCCACGCGCTGACGCATCCCACCGGATAATTGGGGTGGAGTTTTATCCATTGCTTCTCCCAAGCCCACCATTGTCAGGTTATCGCGGACGATCCGATCTTTTTCCGATTTCGACTTGTTGGGATGGACGGAATCTAACCCAAAATAGACATTTTCATAAGCTGTCATCCACGGCATCAACGAGTAGTTCTGAAACACCACCATCCGATCTGGCCCTGGCTTGGTAATTGGCTTACCATTCATGGTGACTTGCCCTTCGTTTGGTGTAGCAAATCCCGAAACTGTATTTAATAAAGTAGATTTACCGCAACCAGAGTGACCGATAATGCAGACGAATTCACCTTGTTTGACAGTAAGATTGATATCCTTAATTACGACATTCAGTCCCGCTCTGGCAGGATACGTTTTAGTGACTTTTTGAAAGCTGAGAAAATCTTGCTTGGTATTTGGTAATCTTCCCGACAGAGGTGCAGAAATAGCAGTCATAGGATTTAGGATTTACGCTAGTTGATAATAAACATTTATCGTCCAGGCATCGGCAAGTAAATCGGGGAGTAAGGCGATTGGGCTGGTTAAATTAGAATGAAAATTTGCACTGACGATCGACTCAAACGGCAGATTCAGGCTGCTGGTAATTATGAGTGAAAATCTTCTTTAACAAGCACACGCGCTCTCTCATCTTATTACGAGTTGGGCATAAACTTGCCCAAATTGTGCCGCTGGTATAATCGATTAGAGAGAATTTAAAAGTCAGAGCCTACTGTGGCAGGGGGAAAATATCTAGATACTTTCCCCAGGCCCTATTAGTGAATTTCCGCGAGAGTGATATCGCGTTTGATTTCGAGATTGTTGAGATAGCGAATCGGATCTTCAGCATCGAAAGTAGTACCATCGACGAGTTGAATCGAACCGCGACTGTAGGAAATCTCAGTCATTCCCAATTCCCGCGCTGCGGTACTAAATACCCCCACCCGACAGGTGTTTTCGAGTACCTCTACCCAGTTGCGAGGGAAGGGTACATCGCCCCACCGCGCCATCTCGACCATATGCCAGAGATGTTCGGTACGACTGGGACGATTGACCCCATCGCCGAAAAAGACATGGTGAGCGACCGATTCGACCCCAGGGACGATATCATTGGGGCCACCCAGATGGATAAAATCTAGATTGGTACCGATATATTCCTTGCGAGCTAAAATTTTGCGAATTTCTTCGGCATTAGCAGGATCGGCACAGTAGCGACAAGCGTCTAAAAGTGCCTTATTCAGGGCGATAAAGGTATTGGGGAAGGCAGTTGCCCAATCTTGGCGACAACCTAAGACTTTGCCGGGATGACCGCTCCAGATATCGATATCGCGAGCGACGGTAAAGCCAATTCCTTCGATTTCGGCGCGCAGGTTCCACGGATCGCCGACGCAAAAACCGTCGATCGTGCCGTTTTTGAGATCCACCACCATTTGGGCGGGTGGAATTTGTTTTAGGTGTAACTCGCGATCGGGATCGATCCCCGCACTTGCCAGCCAATAACGCAGCAGCAGGTTGTGCATGGAGGAAGGATGCACTACACCCATCCGGTGAGGTTCGTTGGGGGTGGCACGGATCGCTTCGCGGAAATCGGCGAGGGTTTTGACACCAAGTTTCTTAAATTTCTTATCGAGGGTAATGGCATTACCATTACGACTGATAGTTAGAGAACTAACTACAGGCGTACTTTGACCGCCCGCACCGCCGAGGGTAATCCACAGGGGCATTCCCGACGGCATGGCGGCTGCATCGACATAACCGCCGATCAATCCATCGACAACGCCGCGCCAACTCGATTCTCTGACCAAGGAGGCTTGTTCTAGACCGTGTTTGACAAAGAAGCCTTTTTCTTTGGCAATAATCATCGGCGCGCACGCAGTTAATGGTACGAAGCCGAGTTGCAAATTGACTTTTTCTAACCCGTGGGCGGCCACATTTTGAACTTTCTGCGCCCGCATTTTTTTAACTTGTTTCTGCTGGTTGAGAAAGTAAATAATTTCGCTGCGCAGTTGATAGTAACTCGGATGTTTGACCGCTTCTAAACGTTTGCGCGGACGGGGCAAATCGACTTCTAAAATCGAGCCAATTTTGGAAGCTGGGCCATTGGTGAGCATCACCACTCGATCGCTCATCAACACGGCTTCATCGACTTCGTGAGTCACCATCAATGCCGAAATTTCGTTATCTTCGCAAATTTTAACGAGCTGTTCTTGCAAGTTACCCCGCGTTAGGGCATCGAGTACGCCGAAGGGTTCGTCTAATAATAATAAACGCGGTTGCACGGCTAGAGCGCGGGCGATCGCGACGCGTTGGCGCATCCCACCCGACATTTCTCCAGGATATTTGTCAATTTCTTTAGAAAGTCCGACGACATTGACATAATGTTCGATGATTTCTTTCCGTTCTTGAGCGGTTTTTTCGGTCAGAACTTCATCGACTGCAAAAGCGACGTTTTCCCTCACTGTCAACCAAGGTAAGAGTGAATAGTTTTGGAAAACAACAATTCGATCGGGGCCAGGTTTGGTAATGGTTAATCCTTCTAATGCGACTGTTCCTTCTGTCGCTAAATCCAATCCGGCAATCATATTGAGCAGGGTGGATTTGCCACAGCCGGAGTGACCGATGAGGGAAATAAATTCACCGCGTCTGATTTGGAGATCGATGCCGCGTAGGGCGATATATTCGCGCCCACCGCCGAGCGGGAAGGTTTTTCCCGCATCTTTAATATTGACTAATTCGGCTGTTGACATGGCAGTTTATGAATTTTGGATTATTAATAGTCGCTATCGATATTGGG
>NZ_PVWO01000547.1 GCF_003003845.1 Chamaesiphon polymorphus CCALA 037
GGTAATGGGTAATGGGTAATGGGTAATGGGTAATGGGTAAAATTGGAACGGCGTTCCAAAAGGATCTAGCTTTTGCCCTCTACCCTCTACCCTCTACCCTCTACCCTCTACCCTCTACCTAAAGCCTAAAACCTAAAGCCTAAAACCTACCTCAATCGATCGCGCTTCCTCGCCATTGAACTGGATCGACAGAGACGGCGTTGACATAGAGACCCCAGTGGAGGTGTGGGCCAGTCGAGGAGCCAGTATTGCCGATCGCGCCGATGGGGTCGCCGGGGGCTAGCATTTGGCCTTCTTCGACATCAATTTTGCTCAGGTGCATGAAGATACTCACCAATCCTTGGCCGTGATCGACGCCGACGACATTGCCGTGAACGCGGAAACCTTTGTTCTCGTAGCCTACCAATGCTACCTTGCCACCAGCCGGGGCGACCACTGCCGAGCCGTAACCTCCGGCATAGTCTAAGCCGCGATGGTAATAGTCCTTGGCAAATACACCGTTGTAGTAGCGACGCACGCCGTAAGGTGAGCTAGTCCTGCCCTGATTGGGAGCGATAAATTTGCCACTCCAGAGCTTTTCGGGGCTGACGATCGCTTTCAATGCCACCACTTTTTTTAGTTCCATGGCGGTGGCTTGAATGCCAGCTTTGCCAGGGGTAAAGTTGATGCGTTGGATCGGAAATTTCCGATCGGCGACGGCGATTTTGAGTTTGCTAGTGGTGGTGCCATCGGCAATGTTAATATCGCGATCTCCTGGTTGTTCGAGTGGCGTGGTGGGCACCATCGCCCGATATCGATCGGTACCGAGGTTAAATGCTGGATAAGTTTTGTTACCAACTTTAACTGTCGGTGGAGTGGTTTTACCTGGTGTCGCTGCAATATTAACGACGATCGTCTCGCCTAGTTTGGGCGTAGCAGGCGTGAGTTGACCGCTGAGTGCGAGTCCGGGGATCTTGACTGCCGACCATAGGACGATCGTTAAGGCAATTGCCCCCCAGAAAATCGATGCGCTACCAAAGCGACTAAACCAACGCCAAGTGTGGAGCAAAGCGCGATTCGATCGCAACTTCTGGGCGGTAACCCCCAATTTCGAGATCGGATCTAACATAAAAATTTTGGGTAGACGATCGTGGATGTTTGAGATTATACGGGCTGAAGAAGACAAATTAGCCGCACTTAGAAGCGAGTCTCCAGTAACTGACGATCTGTTCCCACAGATGAGGCAAAACTCGGTATCCTAGGAGTTAACTTACATTAAGTTAATTAAAAAACTTCATCCAGCCAAAAATCTCGCATTTAAGTAGATTCTCGCCCGATCGTCAATTTGGCTCTAGCCTTGTAGTGGCAACAAACATGGGCAATTATCCGCCCGATTGCTGTTTCCATCTACCCTAAAAACTCGGTATCCTGAGAGTTAACTTACGTTAAGTTAATTTAAAATATCTCATAATTTATAAAAATCTAGTGTTAGAAGATTTTCGTCTAATCGTCGATTTGGTATCCATCCTCGCGTCGTCGGCTGTGGGCGGGATTATTGCGGGATTGGCCAAACAACCCGCACTATTGGGTTATATCGTCGGTGGGGCGATTGTCGGGCCGACGGGACTGGGACTGATTAAAGAGTTGGTTCCGGTCGAGACTTTAGCTCAGTTTGGGGCGGCTTTTTTATTATTTGCCTTGGGCGTGGAGTTTTCATTTGCCGAGCTAAAAAAGGTTCAGAAAATCAGTTTGGGCGGTGGCGGTTTGCAGATTCTGCTGACTATTTTGGTCACAACCGTCATTTCGGTGAGTGTGGGCTGGGTTTCGACTCCTCAGCAAGGCGTATTTTTAGGAGCGATCTTGTCACTGTCTTCGACGGCGGTGGTGCTCAAATCTTTGATGGAGTCCAATGAAACCGCCACGCCGCACGGACAGGTGATGTTGGGAATTTTGGTCGTCCAGGATTTGGCGTTGGGCTTTATGCTAGCGGTATTACCAGCTCTAGATCGACCGCCAGCAGAGATCGGGATGGCGGTATTATATGCAGCGATTAAAATCGGTTTATTTGCGATCGGCGCGACAATTACGGGAATTTGGGTAGTACCTCGGTTGTTGCGGTTACTGGCTAGTACAGAGAGCCGAGAATTATTTCTCTTGGGGATCGTAACTTTGTGCTTGGGAATTGCACTGATTACCGAACATTTGGGTTTGTCCATCGAAATGGGGGCTTTCGTCGCTGGTTTGATGATTTCTGAGGCAGAGTATGCCGATCAGACTTTAGCTTACGTGGAGCCGATTAGGGACGTCTTTGCGGCGTTGTTTTTTGCGGCGATCGGGATGCTGATCGATCCGCGCTTTCTGTGGGACAATCTGGATCTGATTTTGGGGCTAGTCTCGATCGTCTTTATCGGTAAGTTTGCCATTATTACGCCGTTGGTGCGGCTGTTTGGCTATCCGTTGCAAACAGCTTTGATTGCCGGATTGGGCTTGGCGCAAATTGGGGAATTTTCGTTCGTCCTAGCTAGCGAGGGGCAAAAATTGGGATTGGTGTCCCGGCGGGTGTATTTACTGTTGTTGGGGACGACGGCGGTAACTTTGGTAGTCACGCCATTTATCCTCAAACTGATTCCCAGTCTCTTTAATTGGATCGAGAGCGTCCCCGCACTCGATCGCTGGTTTCAGCCAGGAGAACCGCCCTTGGAAGTATCGGAACACGTACCGCTCGAACCCCCGATCGTCATTTGCGGTTACGGGCGCACTGGGCAAAATTTGGCTACACTATTGGCCGAACAAAATGTGCCTGTAGTAGTAGTAGACCAATCTGAGTCGGCAATTCAAAAATTGCGAGAGAGTGGAACGCCTTATATTTATGGTAATGCCGTGAGTATTCCCGTGCTGACTAGAGCGGGACTCGATCGAGCGCGGGCGATGGTAATTGCCCTCCCCGATGCGATGAGCACGCGGCTGTGTCTCAAACACGCGCTAGAGATTTCGCCAGAGCTAGATATCGTCGTGCGCGCGCATCAATATCAAGACATCGAATTACTCTATCAGTTAGGCGGTAGCGAGGTCGTGCAGCCAGAATTTGAAGCTAGCCTAGAGATGGCATCCCATCTACTGGTCAAAATCGGGTTGCCGACAGTGCAAATTCAACGTCAAGTCAAGGCAATTCGGAATTCTCACTATATGGAATTGCGTCCCGAAGGCACCATCGGTGAAATGTCTCAAAATATTCAAGCAGCTACCTTGGGGATGAATCGTCGCTGGTATCGGCTCTCGCTGACTTCACCATTAATGGGTAATTCGATCGCCAGTGCCAATATTCGCACCTTGACTGGAGCGACGATCGTCGCCATTCAGCGCGAAGATGGTACTCAGATTAATTATCCGAATGGCGGTACCACCTTCCAACTAGGCGATAGTTGCTTGGTAATTGGATCGGTTGAAGAACAAACGATGTTCGATCGACTCACCAAGGGTGAAATTTCGATTCCAGTTCTCCCGCTTTCTGTGCTAGAAACAGTTTCCGAAGCGATCGTCGAACGCGAAGTCAGTTAAATTAGTCGATCGTCGATCGTTGATAGTTGATAACTGGGTTGCTCACATCTTGCACCAAAACAGAGTTACTAGTTTTTAGTGAACAGTGAA
Organism: Chamaesiphon polymorphus CCALA 037; assembly: GCF_003003845.1. Lineage (GTDB taxonomy): Bacteria > Cyanobacteriota > Cyanobacteriia > Cyanobacteriales > Chamaesiphonaceae > Chamaesiphon > Chamaesiphon polymorphus. Next base: position 3,628 of record NZ_PVWO01000547.1, read on the forward strand.
CAGTGAACAGTGAACAGTTTTAGCACTT
>NZ_PVWO01000548.1 GCF_003003845.1 Chamaesiphon polymorphus CCALA 037
ATCGAGCAATCTTTACCGCCCAATTTGGATATATTTGCTTTTAGCGGTCGATTGGTATTGCCTCTGGAGCCAAAAGTCACACTCTTGCTAGGTGAAGTCAACCTCTACGACAAGCATCATATCCATATCGGATCTAGCGGCTTTACGATGACGCTCGATCTCAATCCCTTACACGATTCTGAGCTGTCGTTATTGCAAATGTTCGATCGAGATAAAGATCCGATCGCGACACTAGAGGCTTCGGGAGAGAGGCTTCACCAGCAACTGACTCAAGAATTGCAATTAGAAGCAGCCACGATGAGTCCGCAAGGCTCGATTAGCGATTGGTATCGAGATTCTTCAGTCGGCTCGACTCCTAGCGGTGCTAACACTTCCGATTCTGCCACAATTCGATCGGTAAATTCGCCTTCATATCCGACTGTACCGCTTGCCTATCGTCGCGAATCATTAGGAACCAGCAATGCAACGTCTCCAGCCGCTGTCACCAGCTCCACCCCAATGCCCACATCTCCAGACCTTGATGATTTAGAGATCGATCTTGCCGATTGTTTCGTGACGTCTCGACCGCAGCGTCCACAGATTCCTTACCATGCCAATTTAGAAATCGTCATCGACGATTGACGATCGCCGTATCAGTATTAAGATTCACAAACTTTTATCAACTATTTGTGAGCTTTTTTCATCGACTAATTCAGATAAGATTGAAGATGCAATCCATACCCAAAGGACTTCCGATTATGGCAGCTTCATTCTTACCTTCAATCTTAGTACCTACTGTCGGCTTAGTATTTCCAGCGATCGCCATGGCATTCTTGTTCATGTACATCGATCGGGATTCTATTTAGTCCGATTAGACCGATCTAAATCAAAAAGCCGGACGCATGTCCGGCTTTTTGGTTTTAATAGTGGTAGAAGACGGTAACCGATCTCAGATTGAGTTACCGCCATCTGGCTTACATCGACGAGCCGAGTCCAGCGTAAGAACCATAGAAAAATAGGCTCACAACGACAATCACACCCATACCAGCGACAGTAGCAACCAGCCACAACGGAATTCTTCCTGGTTCAGACATAGTTTTTTTCTCCGTAAATATCCCAACAGCAACAAAAATTAAACCAATTAGTTAAAGAAGTAACTGGTAAACAGAATTCCAAGTGTAAATACCATTAACAATCCCAAGAACAGAGAAGCTCGGTTGAGTTCTACTGGTTGGTTGTTAGGATTTGGGGTACGTTCCATAGTTTTAATTTAAATCCTATCTTTGAATGAATTGCATGGCCGCAATTGCGCCAATGAAAAATACAGTTGGTACGCCCAAAGTATGGACAGCCAACCATCTGACTGTAAAAATTGGATATGAAATGGGCTGATTTCCGCCGCCGCTAGTCATTTGTTTCGCTCCTAAAATTCAGGAAATTTTGGTTGAGGTTATGTTATCGATTTTTAGTTATCGATCGAGTATTAATTAACACTCGACAATATCGATTCGCGATCGAAACAGGCGAGCCTATCTAGATCTGTAAATATTTTCGCTCTTACAAGCCGAGCGAGTCAATCCTGAGATTTAAATCGATCGGTTCCGAGCCGCTTATTTCTTTTCGACGAACTTATCGAGCTGACCTTTGGACTCAAATCGATCGGATACGATCGGTAACTCTTGGCGAGTCTGAGTGAAATACTCATCAGGACGAGGGGTGCCAAACGCATCGTAAGCTAGACCAGTGCTAACAAACAGCCAGCCAGCAACAAACAATGCCGGAATAGTGATGCTGTGGATGATCCAATAACGAATACTGGTTACGATGTCCGAAAATGGACGTTCTCCGGTCGATCCGCCTGCCATATCTAATGTACTCCCAATTTTAAATATCTTTACTCGATACAGTTTATATCATAACCTTAAAGAAATGCGATCGCTAAATGAGAGAAACTTAATTAGCAAAAAAATGGGTGGATGGGTAGATGGGTAGATGAGTAATGGGTAATGGGTAATGGGTAATGGGTAATGGGTAATGGAGTGTTTGTTGCTCCAAGTCTTCCCGTCTCCCAGTCCCCCAATCTCCCAGTCCCCCAGTCTCCACTGCTCCCAACTCCCAACTCCCAACTCCCAACTCCTAAGCCTAAGCCGCTTCCCCTTGATATTTCAGTATGATCCCCCGCTGGCCGATAATAAAACCGCGATCGGGACTAAAGAACAAAATTTTGTAGAAATTGGATGGTACCTCTTCGACGTTCTCGTCCTTGAGCCAAGTTTTACCACTATCGGTACTGACGAGCAAATCGCCACTGCCACCAGAAACCCAGACTTCTCCTGGCGTCCGATAGGCCAGATCTAGCAAACCAATATTGGTCTTCTGTCCAGGAAACACTTCATCTTCCCACTTATCGGTCTCGCCAGGACTGCTAAATTGCAGTTGTCCGCCTCTGGCGAGCATCCACAAGCGACCATCATCGGCAAATCCCATATTCGAGACTCGGCGCGAACTATTGCGGTTGTGTGGCTCCCAAGATTCTTGACCTGGTGCCCAAGTAGAATAAAAGTTACCTTTAGCAGAAACAGCTACATATTTTCCTTCAGGCGATCGATTAATCGTCCGGAACACGCCCACAGCACCACTAACTAGCGATTTCCAGTTTTTACCTGCATCTTGAGTCGCATAAATCGCCCCAATATCGGTCGTCATTTCTGCCGAGTTATCACCTAGTGCCTTAATGGTTGCCGGAATTCCTGGCAATTTAGCACTGAGGGCGATCCGTTCCCAAGATTTACCAGCATCTTTGGTGTGTAAGAGAATCGCGGGTTCGCCGACAATCCAACCTTCATCGCCAGCAAAACTAATCGAAGTAAAGCGATACTTATCGCTATCTAGTTCTAACTTGCGATTTTCCCAAGTTTTACCACCGTCGTTAGTTTCTAAGAGCGCGGCATCGCTACCGACTACCCAACCATGTTGGGGATTGCTAGTAAATGTCAAGTCTTGGATATTAGATTCAGTGGGGAGCTGAATTGATTTCCAGGGACTAGCGGTTAATGGCTGAATGTGGCTGCAACTGACGCAAAAGATGCCGATCGCCAGTAGTGTAGCAGCTTGTCTGAGAATTTTTGTAAGCAAGTTCATGTTTCGGACAGTAATTTGTGTTTGTATCTAATTCAATGTATATAAGCTGATGAAAATAATGATGGCTACTCCAAGTCCCCCATAAATCAGCAAGCTTTTTTGTCCCGGACTCATGGTATTGACACCAAGTCCATACCGCTGGTTCTCTTTAAAGCCGTAAGATGCCGTGGTACCAACGTTAGTAAATGCACCTTTTTTGGCACCGCAGGTCGGACATTTCCAGGTCATTGGTAGTACTGTAAATGGCGTACCCGCAATAATTCTGTTTTTGGGATCGCCCTTGTTAGGATCGTACACATAGCCACAGGCGCGACATTCAAATCGATCGTCATCGGTGGTTCCCGGTGCAACTTCGGGACTTGCGCTACCAGTCGGCGGTACTAGATCCTCCGAACTGCCAGAAATATCTCGATCGCTATCGTTCATAACAACTTTATTTTTTAATATGAGGTAATTATTAACATACTGTTACAAATTTTGGCATATTATGTCGAAGTTTGATAGGGAGTTGGGAGAGGAGACTGAGAGAG
>NZ_PVWO01000549.1 GCF_003003845.1 Chamaesiphon polymorphus CCALA 037
GAGGAGCTACGGTGTAGACACAAGTTATTTGAGTTGCTGCGTAGTCCCGTTACCCCACCCCAGCCCTCCCCTTTATAAGGGGAGGGCTGGGGTGGGGTAACGGGACTACGCAGCAACTCAAATAACTTGTGTCTACACCGTAGCTCCTCGGAGGGGATTTTTTAAATTGTCTAAATTTCGATCTCCTCTCGATCGAGCAGTCGATCCACACAATCGGCTAATTCTGCCACCGTTGGTGCTTCAAATAACTTACGCAACGGCAACTCCACACCGAAGCTCGATCGCAACCGCGACATAATTTGTGTTGCTAATAACGAATGTCCCCCTAACTCAAAGAAGTTATTATGAATGCCTACTTCTGGTAAATTTAAAATCTCTGCCCATAATTGGGAGATTTCTACTTGAGTTGGCGTTTCTGGTGCGACTAAATTGTTAGATTCAGCAACTCCCAAATCGGGGATTGGTAAAGCCTTGCGATCGACTTTGCCATTCGGCGTCAGGGGAATACTATCGAGAAAAATAAACGCACTTGGCACCATATAATCGGGAAGCTTTTGTTTGAGAAACTCCCGTAAACTGTTAGTTTCAATCGGCGCACTCGCGACGATATAAGCGGCTAAATATTGATTCCCCACTTGCTCCTCACGATCGATAACTGTCGCTTCTCGCACCTGCGGATAATCGCTCAACACCGCCTCGATTTCGCCCAACTCGATGCGGAAACCGCGAATTTTGACTTGAAAATCGATCCGTCCTAAAAATTCGATATTCCCATCGGGGAGATAGCGCGCTTTGTCGCCAGTCTTATATAAACGTTGGCTAGGAGACGGCGAGAAAGGATTAGGGATAAAGGCTTGCTCGGTGAGTTCTGGCGCATTCAAATAACCGCGTCCGACACCTGCGCCGCCGACGTAGAGTTCGCCCGCTACGCCGATCGGCACTGGCTGTAACTGGTTATCGAGGATATATAATTGGGTATTGGCGATCGGACGTCCGATCGGGAGATTTAAGACCTCTGGCGCGGGGGCAGAATCGATCGGATAATGGGTGACATCATCGGAACACTCGGTCGGCCCGTAAGCATTTAGCATCGGAATACTGGGATAATGCGCGAACCACTGACGGCATAATTGGGGTGGTAAAGCTTCACCCGTGAGTAATAACCACCGCAAACTAGATAATGCTGTGGGAGTCGCACCATCTTCGATTTGCTGGAGCATCATCCGTAATAACGAGGGCACGATTTCTAGCACCGAAATCTGCTGGTTTTGTACCAGCGCAAATAATCGAGTCGGATCTGTAGCGATTTCAGTTGGGACGATTTCAACTTTACCGCCGACTAATAAAGCGACTAAAAACTGCCAAATACTGATATCGAAAGTTTGGGATGCAGTTTGGGCGACGATATCATTAGCACCCAATTTTAGATCCGTTACTTTCGCATATAAATGATTTACCATTCCCCGTTGTTCCAACATCGCTCCTTTCGGCGTGCCTGTGGAACCGGAAGTGTAAATTACATATGCTAAATTATCTGGAGTAGAACGAATGGGGAGATTTTCGGTTGAATATTCCAACCGTTCTAACTCTTCGATATATAATATTTGAGGCTTGGTTTCTAGTTGCCCGACAACCGATACGACTGTCGATAAATATTGCTGTTGTGCTAAGACAAATGGTACTTTACCTTGCAATAAAACTTGCTGTATCCGCTCTGCTGGATGTTCGGGATTGAGTGGTAGATATGCCCCACCAGCCTTAAATACTGCCAAAATTGCGGTCAGGAAATCGATGTCTCGATCGCCCATCAACGCCACGATTGTTTCTGCTTCTACACCCAATTCGACTAAATGCCGCGCCCACCGATTTGCGCGATCGTTTAATTGCTGATAAGTTAATTGTTGGTTTTTAAATACCACCGCGATCGCAGTTGGAGTTGTGGCTACTTGTTGCTCGAATAATTGAGCGAAGCATCGATCTAATGGAAATTCAACTTGCGTATCATTCCAATCAATGAGTAATTGTTGTGATTCAATCGTACCTAAAAGTGGTAATTGAGTGACACTTTGGTTGGGATTGGCGACGATACTAGCGAGTAAAGTTTGGAAATTAATCGCTAACCGATCTATAGTCGATCGATCGAATAAATCGCTGTTATAACCCAATTCCCCAGTCATGCCCGCTTCAGTTTCCTCCATCGATACGAAGATATCGTTTTGAGCAGAAAGCTCTTCCAATTCCAACATATCGAGTGTCAATCCCGGCAATTCCAGTTTGCCCATGTTGGTATTTTGCAACACAAACATGGTTTGAAATAACAACGCATGACTGAGCGAACGCTCCGGCTGTAACTCTTCAACCAGCTTCTCCAATGGGAAATCTTGCCGATCGTAAGCACCTAAAGTTGTTTCCCGTACTTGTGCTAACAACTCCAAGAAAGTTGGATTTCCTTGTGAATTAACTCGTAGGGCTAGAGTATTAATAAAACAGCCAATAATTGACTCCACCTCACTGCGATGGCGATTCGCGATCGGCGAACCAATTACCACATCATCTTGTCCGCTATAACGCGAAAGTAACGTCCCAAATGCGGCCATTAAGACCATAAATAAAGTCGAACCCGACTGTTGACAAAGATTTTTAATCTGTTGCGTTAACTCTCGATCGATCTGAAAATAGATAGTGCCACCTTTAAAAGTTTGAATCGACGGACGCGGGCGATCGGTAGTCATCGTCAAAAATCGCGGTGCATCTGCCAAATGTTGTCGCCAGTATTCCAATTGCGTCTTCAAGACATCGCCAGTCAAGTATTCTCTTTGCCACTGAGCAAAGTCTGTATATTGTAATGTTAATTCCGGCAACTGCACCGGATTATCCATTGCAAAACCCTCATAAAAGCTAGCAAATTCCCGAAATAAAATCCCCACAGACCAACCATCAGCCGCGATATGATGCATCACTAATAGCAGAATATGCTCCGACTCATTCAGCCGAATTAAAGTCGCCCGCAACATCAAATCTGCTGCTAAATTAAACGGACGTAACGGCTCCGCACTCAAAATGCGATCGACATCCACCTGACACTTCTCACTAGATAAATGACTCAAATCGATCGTGCGAAAATCCACCGCTTGCGACGGCATCACTAGCTGAACCACGCGCTCATCTATAACCGCAAACGTAGTTCTCAACGCCAGATGTCGATCGACCATCGCATTTAAAGTTTGTGCCAAAGCATCCACATTTAAATCGCCATTCATCCGAATCGCGATCGAAATATTAAACGGACTATCCGGCTCCAACTGATTCAAAAACCACAACCGTTGCTGTGCGAAAGATAACGGCGCAGGCTCATTACTATGACGCGGACTAATCCGGGATTTTTTAACTCCTGGTTCGCCCTTCTTCATTAGGCGTTCTTGGAGAAGTGCGAGTTTTTCAGGAGATAAATTAGCAATGCGATCGCTGATATTCATGGTTTTTAGTTAAAAGTTGAAAGTTGAAAGTTGAAAGCTGAAATTGATATTTTTAGGGTTTGAGGGATATTTAGATCGATCGGTTGAGAGCAGAAATGGTGCGACATGCGAGATGGATCGATTCGATCGTAGATCTACCCACCCCGCCCTTCGGGCACCCCTCCGAGGAGGGG
>NZ_PVWO01000550.1 GCF_003003845.1 Chamaesiphon polymorphus CCALA 037
CCCCCGCCACTTCAATCCCTGCTTGTAGCCGCTCCTGGGCTTCTTGCAAGTCACGTTCGGCACGTTTGCGCTCGGTAATATCATGAGCTTCGGCGACCAGCATCAGGACTCGATCGGCCTCATCCAACACAGGTTTCATCGAAAAGTCGGTCGTCATTGTCGTGCCATTGGGAATGGGAAATTGCACTTCATAGCGGCTAAATTCGCCATTGCCAGCCCGATCGATCGCCGCTTTGAGTTGCTGCTGGAGTCGCTCTGTATGCCACCAGGGCGTATCCCAAAAATACTCTCCAGCGATATCTTCTTTACGAGCGGAGATCGAGTCTAGGGCGGTTTGATTGACATCTAGCACTACTCCATTGAGGCTAATGATGCCCATCAGCTCGAAACTCTGCTCGAAAATCGCACTAAACTTCTGTTCGCTCTCCCGTAAGGCAGCTTCGGCCTGTTTGCGTTCGGTAATATCATGCCCAGTCGCGTACCAAACTCGATCGGGAGCGTGGGGGATGGCATTCCACGAGATCCAGCGATAAGAACCATCTTTGCAGCGATAACGATTCTCGCAACTAACCATCGGTTCGCCATCTACCAAGCTCTGAGCACCAGCGAGTGTGCTTTCGCGATCGTCGGGATGCACGAAGTTCATAAAGGGTTCGGCCATTAATTCGGCACGAGTAAAGCCCAAAATTTGCTCGACTGCTGGATTGAGCCGCGTGAAATATCCTTCAAAACTACCAATTGCTAACAGATCGATCGATAGATTGAAAAACCTGTCGCGATCCTGTTCGGCTTCGAGTCGATCTGCTTCTAATTGTTTGCGCTCGGTAACATCATGGCCGATTGCATACCAGAGTTGGCTGGGAATGTGGGACATCGCATTCCACAAGATCCAGCGATAGGAGCCATCTTGGCAGCGATATCGATTCTCAAAGTTAATCACCTCATCACCCAAACTCAAAGATCGAGCAGCAGCAAGCGTATGCTCTCGATCGTCGGGATGAACGAATTCAATAAAGGGTCGAGCCATTAATTCAGCCTCTGTCAAGCCCAAAACCCGCTCGAATGATGGATCGATCCGCGTGAAATACCCGTCGAAATTCCCAATTGCCAACAGATCGATCGACAGATTGAAAAACCTGTCGCGTTCTTCCTGCGCTGCGAGCCGCTCTGCCTCCATCCGCTTGCGCTCGGTTACGTCGCGGGCGATCCCATACATTAAATTTTGCTCTGGATATGGCATCGTACTCCACGATAGCCAGCGATAGGAACCATCTTTGCACCGATACCGATTCTCGAAATCCGTACTGACCCAACTTTCATTCAAACCTCGGCGGAGTGCCGCTTCGGTTATTTCTCGATCGTCAGGATGAACCAAGTCCACAAAGGGACGCGCCAGTAATTCGGCAGTAGTATAGCCCAATGCCTGCTCCCAAGCTGGATTGATCCGCGTGAAATACCCATCGAAATTGCCAATGGCCAATAGATCGATCGACAAATTGAAAAACCGATCGCGTTCTGCTTCGGCAGCGATGCGCGCTAATTCGTCTAGCTTACGTTGGTTGATATCTTGAAAATATAGCCCCAAGCCTTCAGTCGAGGGATAAGCACGAACTTCAAACCAATTCTTAGTTGGCTCGTAGAAGATCTCGAAATGTACCGCCACTCGATCGGCCATCGCCCGTCGATACTCCCGCTCCACAATCGTGCCCATCGTCCACGGAAACACGTCCCAATGACTTCTACCCAAATATTCTGCTGGTGCTAGCCCACTTGTTTGGCGATAGATCTCAGTTGCCTCCGAATTGGTATAGACGATCCGCCAATCGCGATCGAGCGTCACATAGGCATCGGTCATGCTTTCCCAGATCTCAACGAGCTTGAGATCGGCAGCTTTTAGCTCTCGTTCGGCCTTGCGTTGTGCGGTTTCATCCCGCCAGCAGGATACAAATCCATCATCCAATTTGGTGGCATGTATCGAATACGCCCGAGTTAGTCTCTCCCCACCAAAGACATCTTCATAGATTAGCTCTTCTTTAATTAATGGTTGTCCGGTGGCGATCGGTTGGCAGTATTCTTCAAATAAACCCGATCTACCAAAGGCGGGAAATACTTCACACAAGGATTTGCCAATATCCTTAACTGTCATCCGATTGTTTTCTAGTGCCGCTGAATTTAGATAGTCAAATCGGAAGTCGATAATTTGCCCAGATTCATCGCGGATTGCCGAAAAGATGGCAACGCACTCGCGCATATTATCGATCGATATCTTAAACCGCTCTTGACACTGCTGCAATTGCCGCCGCAAGCGGGAATTGTCGTTGGCGTAGCCTCTCCCCTGGAGAATCGCATTGCGCATCGTCCACTGCAACAATTCTGGTGTCAGATCGCGCTTGATTAAATAGTCTTGGGCACCTGCTTTAATAGCGCGCACGGCAATACTTTCGCTACCTTGCCCCGTCAGCATCACCACTGGGGGAGGATAGCGATGATTTCGAGCGGATAATTCTGCTAAAAACTCCAACCCATCGGCATCCGGCAGCAGATAATCGAGCAACACCGCATCGATCTGTTGCCCATCGCAGATTTCTAGTCCTTCTGCTACCGATTCTGCCTCTAGCAGGCAATAGGTACTATTTGAATCTGTCAGTAGTGCCCGTCGATATAACTCCCGATCGGCTAGAAAATCCTCAACGATGAGCAGCGTGTAAGTTGAAGTACTCATAATTTGGATACATAGAGACACACAACACGCGGAGTCTCAAACAAGTCAAAATCTTAAATTTTTTCTATCCTGCTCAAAGCGTATCATATTCAGATTATTTTCCCCAGCAGATGGCTCTCTTCAAAACCCGCCCAAAATTTGCAAATCCAGATGCTGGGCATAGGTCAGCATCTAGATTTGCATCGATCGCAAACGTAAATTTATCGAGTCATTTCTTAATCGATTTGCACAAATATTTAATATTTACACGAAGTTGCAGGATCGAATTATGAGAATTGAGCTACTAAGTTTTCGTCATAATTATCATCGATACAAGACCGAATCAAAAACTTGCAACCCGTCTTAGTCCATGGTGCGTGAATTGAATTGGGATGAGAACGAATGTAGTCGCCAGCAAAATAAGTTCGATCGTCGATAATCAGGTCGCCTTCTAACATATAAATTTCCTCGACTCCACGATGTTCGTGCCGTGGGTAGACGACGCCAGCGGATACTTTGACCAGCATCGATCGCATCCGATTGACCTCATCGAGGAATAATAGGGCGCATTCTACGCCCTCAATCCGGTGTGGTTTCCATTGAAGATCCCCCGATCGAATTGCGAATTTCTCTGGCTCTGACGGCTCTGTTGGCGGTGTCTGGAGGTGTAAATCGGTACTCGGTGCGACGGGATCTAGTCCCAATTTGTCGAACAAGCGATCCTTGAGATCTGCGGCCATCGGTACGGGTGGAGCCGTGTAGGGCATCGCTCCCATCGCAGCTTGATAACCTGCTAATTCTTCGGCCAAATCCGGACAATCGACAACTTGAGCTTCAACCCAGAGCCGTTCTTCGGGGTCGAGCAAATCGAGTGCGTATAGTGGGGCAAGGTCGCAAAAACAGCGATGGTCGTTCATGAGCTAGTTGGGAGCGGGGGGTTGGGAG
>NZ_PVWO01000098.1 GCF_003003845.1 Chamaesiphon polymorphus CCALA 037
ATTCACTATCCACTATCCACTATCCACTATTCACTACCCTCTACCCTCTACTCCTCACTTCCGATTAATAGTATCAAAGTAGCGATACAGGCGAAAAAGGCTCCGACGGTAAATGTAAATCCAGAACCGATTGTCAGCCAACACCAACCAGCAATTAGATTGGCAATTAATAAGGTAATACCAATAGTTAGATTGAATAAACTCAGTGCTGTTCCCCGTCTACTCGGCTCTACAGAGCGACTGACTAAATCGATGGTTAAACCCTGAATCATTGCCAAATGCAGGCCGTACAAGCCAAATAAACACCAAATCTGGACATTTGTGGTGACGACTGCTAGCCCAAAGTAGACGATCGCGTGGAGCAAAAAACCTGTCAGCAGCAAGCGAATCTTGAGAGATCGATTATCGCGATTGGCAGATAGGCCGAGGACGAGCGAACTTATCGGATAGGATACTAAGGCAAAGACTAAATTCATCACGACGAGTCCCACGGGAATAAATGCTGGGGACATGCCAATGTCGATCGATTTCATCAGCATGAACGCATCGCTGGAGTTGCCGAGATTGAAGAAAATAGCCGCGATCGCTAGCAGCCAATATTCCCCACCTAATGCTGGTACATCTCGCCAATAAATCGGGTTGTAACTTGGCAATGAGTCCGATCTCTCGGAGTGGCGAGTGGTAATTGCGCTAGAAGACACATTGCGGTGCTGCTGTGATGGCGCAACTCTGGAATAGAATTCATCATTTCCAGCGAGCAAGCCAGTCATTTCAGCTGGTAATGTTAATAATTTCCTGGGTTTTTGGACGGGTTTGACTACTAATATTAATAAAGCTAATCCCATACAACTGGGAATAACCGCACTAGCAAATATGAGTTTGTAACCATTCGGATCGAGATACAAGATCGCTCCAGCGATAATCGAACCGATACAAGCTCCAGCAATTAATAGCGACTGTCGCAAGCGATAAGCCTTGGAGCGCGTTTCTTCTGACGTCAGATCGGCCATCAATGCCTTGCGCGGCGCGACACTGATTCCCTGTCCGAATCGATCGCCAAATTGAGTCCAAATTACCCAGATCGGATCGAGAGCGATGGGTAGCAGCGATCGCATCAATGTAGCAATTCCGTAGCCAACTACTGCGAGTCCTTTTTGCATTCCCAGATAATCGCTCAATCCCCCAGAAAAAACGCGCATGATTGCGACTGTGGCGGCGGAGATCCCTTCGATCTCGCCAATTGTCATTGCCCCACCTTGTAATTTTAGTAAAACAAAGATCGGTAGAACCGATCGAATCATTTCGGCACTAATATCGACTAATAAGCTTGAAATACTTAAAATCCAGACCTGATAAGGTAAACGTTGGTGTAATCTCTCCTTGGGAGAATCGAGTCTCATAAAATAGCGAATAAAAAAGTTTAAAAGGTATTTAAAATTAGAAATTATAAACTAGTAGATGCAACGCGATTTTTTGAACGTTCGCTCGGCGATCGCGTTGCATCTATAAAGATGTCAAAATGTAGACGATATTTACGTTACTCCCTTATCCAGATCGGTTGCTCCTAGTTATTGCTGCGGTTGAATTTTGCCTTCTTTGACCAAGGATTGATAGATTAAAGCAGCAGCATCGGCACGGGTGGCATTGGCTACTGGTTTGAGTAGATTGGTACTTTTATCTTTAATAATCAATCCCGCATCGATCGCGGCTGCCATTTTGGCTTGGGCAAATTTGGGCATCCGATCGACATCTTTGTATTTACTCAATACTTTGTTCGTACTAGCAGGTACTGGCAGTTTCAACCCTTTGGCTAGGGATATCTGTAATTGATAGCGCGGAATCGGTTGATTGGGAGCAAATTTGGTCGGCGAATAGCCAGTCATAAATCCTAGTTGCACCGATTTATCGATCGCCTCTTTGCGGGGATAATCGATCGGAATATCGGCAAACTTAGATGTTGCCATTGCTACTGGTTTATCGGCAAATGCGCGATCGAGCATTTTGGCATATTCCCCTCTGGTAATTTCCTTACTGGGATCGAATTTACCACCTCCAAAATCATCGAGAATTCCCCGTTTTTGCAACTCAGTAATATAGTCTCCTGCCCAAAACTGTTTGGGAATATCGGTAAAAACTGGGACTACCGAAACTTGCTTTGGAGTTACTACCTGGGGTACGACAGTTTTAGGCGTTTCGACAGGTACTTCGACTGTTTTGACAATCGGCGGGGGGACGATCGTCGTTGTGGGTGTAATAGGAGCCGATTGCGGGGATACGATGGTCGTTGTCGGTGTATTAGGAGCCGACGGTGGCGTCTCCGTGCGCGCGCTATCGGCGATTGTCCGTCTTTCTCTGCCGATATAGATATTGCGATTGCCTAACGCGCCGAATTGACGATTGGAATTGTCGTTGCCAAGGCTAGAAATCGCACCTTGGAACATCGGTTGGTACTTTTGACCGATCCCCCAGAAAAATACCGTACCGATCCCAGCTAGAGCTACCCCGATCGCGATCAGTTCGTCCGCAGTCAGGCGGCGACGACGATTGGGATTAGAATTGGGATTGGGATTGGGTGAGTTTGTCATAGTATTTACCTAAATGCTAAATTTTTAAAAGTTAAAGAATTTTGGTATCGATCGTCGTTGATGCTGCGATGCCAGCGTCTAAGCAAGTCCAAACCCGCCGACTTAAGTAGTTAGCACGGTACTCTGGGCCTAAACGCTCTATCGTGGTAGCGTCACAATAGCGATCGGTAAAATCTTGACAGGATCGCTCCAAATCTTTGATTTGACAACAATTGATGTCAACAAAATGCTATCTTAACTCCCGAGCTTTATGAGGTAGCAATTTTGCCGAGGTTGACTAAATTTCCCCGCTCGATCTGATTTTAAATAGGATTATCGCATCATTTGTCTTTAAGTTACAAAACTATTGAGTATTTAGTCCTAGTTAGGGAAGCGCGCATCCTTTACTATGGCAGTATCTGCCCTACCTAAATCGAACCATTCCTGCTGCGTTAATATTGCTTGAATCTCCATCTGGATGACGGCAGCGGTGCGATCGGCATCGATACGAACGATCCGATTTGGATAGCTATTTGCTAACTCTTGATAACCCTGTCTGACCCGGTAGTGAAAATCTAAATTCGCCCGCTCCATCCGATCTGGCTGACCGCGCAATCCAACCCGTTGCAAACCGATCGTCACATCGAGATCCAGCCAGAAAGTCAGATCGCTCTGCAAGCCACCCGTGGCTAATTGATTAATCCGATCGATCTCATCGCGATCGAATCCTCGTCCGTAGCCTTGATACGCAATTGTCGAATCGGTAAATCGATCGCACAAAACCAGATCGCCCCGTTCTAGATGCGGCTTGACGATCGATTCAACATGTTGAGCGCGATCGGCACCATATAATAATAATTCGGTGCGATTTCCGATCTCGTTACTCGGGTCGTTCAGCAACATCTGGCGAATCTGTCGTCCTAAATTTGTCCCACCTGGTTCGCGTGTAATAATGACAGATTTACCCATGCCAGGTAAGCTTTGGAGCCAATCTGCCGCCAACTGAATCTGCGTACTTTTGCCAGAGCCTTCGACTCCTTCAAACACGATAAACTTACCACTCATTTTTAGCTAAAAATTGGATCTAACTTCACTACAAATTAGTGAATTAATCTGGTACGATGTCAAGGGAATTTCAGATAACGAAACTTTGTTCTTTAGAGATCGATTACTATGTCTCGCTATGTATGTCATTTTTCAGTAAATCTACAATCTGCAAACATCCGCTCATCGCTGCGTAAATTGGCGGAGACTTGCGGGCTAGAGACAATCTACGATCTGGACGATTACCTGATGGCTAGAGAGATTCCCGGTCGCGTCGCATTTGCCAAATTAGTAACCGCAGAAGTCCTCATCGACACGACTCAGGCCACTTCCACCCATATTAAACTGAGTTTTGTCGTCAAAAATGAGGAATTACCCCTCAAGAGCAACAATCACTGTCGTCAAATCTTCGACCTCCTCCGCGCGACCATTGCCCGAGATTTTGATTGGCAACCATTGAGCGCAGGACAATCTACCGCCACAGCCCCAGTATCCAAGTCCCAGAGCGATCGTTTTGGCAAATCCGACTCTCACGCCAAAACTACCCCTCGCCAGACCATGATGAACTAACGATCGGATGATATTTTAGTACTAAAGCTTGAAAAATAGCTTGATCGCGTCTAGAGTAAGCTGTGTTAGCACATCTGAAATATTACAGGGAAATTATCTCATGGCTCTGGCTGTAGGCACAAAAGCTCCTGATTTTAACGTTAAAGACACCAATGGTCATCCAGTGACACTCTCTGGATTAGCTGGTAAGAAAGTTGTCATGTACTTCTACCCGAAAGATGATACCCCTGGTTGTACGAAACAAGCGTGCAGTTTCCGCGATAATTATGCCGTATATCAAGACAAAGGCATTGTGATTCTCGGCGTCAGCAAGGATGATGAATCTTCGCACCAAGATTTTACTAAAAAATTCAATCTCCCATTCCCGCTCCTAGCCGACACCAAAGGCGAAATTATTGCAGCATATGATGTCGATGGCGGCGGCTATGCCAAACGCGTCACTTATGCGATCGACGAGAATGGCACGATCGTCCATGTCGATAGTAGCGTTAAGACCGATACTCACGCTAATGACATTTTGACCGCTTTGGGCTATTAATTACCCCCAAGACCGAGCTTGTCAGACAACATCCTTCGCAAATAAATCCCCGACTTCTTAAGAAGTCGGGGATTTGTGGATAATTGCCTCAAACCTAAAGCCTAAAACCTAAAGCCTATCCTACCGATACTCGTACTTAACCACAATCGGTTTGACTGTTTCTGGAGCGATCGAGTTGACGCTCTGTGTCGAGATTTCGTGTGTAAATGACGTGGATTTGCCAGCCGGAATCGTGATATTTACCGGAACGATCGCTTGCTTGATCGAGACATCGTTAGAGATGAATTTAGCCACGATGTAGTAAACATAGTGAGGCTGCTGGCTCTGATTCTCGATCGACCATTTGACAGTGAGCAGAGATTTATCCGAGCTATTGCGAGTGACCGTAATCTCTTGGACTCGGAAGTCACGCTCGGCATCAGATTGACTGGGATTGGATGCTACATTATTTTTTTGAGCTAGCAGTTGAGGTTGTCTATCTACAGACATCCCAACAGCAGAATTGGCGATGGCAGACTCAACACCAAAGCCTTGGATCGTAGACCGACTGCCGATCGAGATCCAGAGCGCACCAATCGACATGATGACAGACAAATATTGACTGGTTTTCATATTGTGTAAGGTGTTGAAAAATGTGTATCGGCGCATACTAATTATCTTAATCTCTTTAGTTTGACAATCGCGAAAGCTGGCACAGCTTCCGCATATTGGCTTGTCTTTGCTCTATGACAAAAGTCTTAAGCGCATCCCTCAAACTCAACAAATCGCCGATCGCTGTGTTCTCTTATATGTACCCATTTAGACAGAAACAATTACCATCCTCGGCTAGAATTATTTGTAAGTTATAATGTCCGTCCTCTCTTTCTCAAAAACTACACAAGTTATTACCTACATCGACAATTTGGCCGATCGCGAAACTTGTAAAGATATTGTGGAGAAACTGCTACCTACCGACCATGGTGGGTAACAATAAGAGATTGAGGAATTAATTGCCGAGGAAGTTTATTGATGCAGCCGATTCGTACATTCAACGTTTCTCCTTCCCTACCAGCCTCACTCGAACCCCTACGGCAGCTTGCCTATAATCTGTATTGGGACTGGAATACGGAGATCAAAGAACTATTTAGAAGACTCGATCGGGATTTATGGGAAGCTACCCGTCACAATCCAGTCGCTCTCTTGGCTAGAGTCAGTCAGTCGCGCTTGCAAGAAGTTGCCGCTGACGATGGTTTTCTAGCTCACATGGAACGCGCAGTAGGCGAACTCAATACCTACTTACACGATCGCAGTTGGTACAAACACAAACGCGCCGATCGGGTTGGCAAAGAATGCTTTGCTTATTTCTGTGCTGAATTTGGTTTGGTAGACTGTCTGCCAATCTATTCTGGCGGTTTGGGCGTACTAGCGGGAGATCACCTCAAATCGGCTAGTGACTTAGGGTTACCCTTAGTTGCTGTCGGATTGTTATATCAAAAAGGCTATTTTGCCCAGTATCTCAATGCTGAGGGCTGGCAACAGGAACGTTATCCAGTTAACGATTTTCACAATATCCCCGTTCAACTCGAACGCAAACCCGATGGCTCCGAACTGCGCGTAGCAGTTGAGTATCCCGGACGGATGGTATATGCCCGCGTCTGGCGCGTCCAAGTGGGCGTCGTTCCGCTCTACTTGCTCGATACCAATATCGAACCAAACAGTGCCTACGACCAAGATATTACCGATGCCTTGTATGGTGGCGATCTAGATACGCGGATCCATCAAGAAATCATGTTAGGTATCGGCGGTTTCCGCGCGCTAGAAGCGTTGGGACACAAGCCGAGCGTCTATCACATGAATGAAGGACACTCTGGCTTCCTGATTCTCGAACACATTCGGGTGCTGATGCAACGGGATGGACTCTCCTTTGTCGAAGCTCGACAAGTCGCTCAGTCTACTCAGATTTTCACGACTCATACGCCTGTGAGTGCGGGATTCGACCTGTTTCCGCCAGACAAGACTATCCATTATGTCGGTCATTATGCGGGCATTTATGGACTGAGCAAAGATGACTTCATGGGCTTGGGACGCGAAAATGCGGCGGATTTAAATTCGCCCTTTAGTATGGCAGCTCTGGCAATGAAGACTTCCAGCTTTGTCAACGGCGTAGCCAAGCTCCACGGCGTCGTCTCGCGGGAAATGTTCCAAAACATGTGGAAAGATGTCCCCATCGATGAAGTGCCGATTACTTCGGTCACTAACGGCGTCCACGCCCGCAGTTGCGTCGCCAAATCCGTACAGGAATTGTACGATCGCTATTTAGGCCCAGAATGGTCGGAAAAATCGATCGAAGATCCGATTTGGCACAAAATGGATGCGATTCCCGATGAAGAACTGTGGCGCAATCACGAGCACAGTCGCTCGGAAATGGTCGTCTACGTTCGCGATCGCATCGTCAGCCATCTCAAAGAACGCGGCGCGACTCTAGCCGAAATCAACCACGCTCAAGAAGCATTAGATCCAGGCGTCCTGACGATCGGGTTCGCGCGGCGGTTTGCGACATACAAGCGCGCGACATTGTTCTTGCGCAATTTAGAGCGGATTAAAAAGATCTTAGTCGGCAATAAAGAACGCAAAGTTCAATTCGTGATTGCGGGTAAAGCTCACCCCAAAGATATCCCTGGTAAAGCACTAATCCGCGATATCGTTCACTTCACGCGCTCCGAAGGCATGAACTCGGTCGTATTCGTCCCCGACTACGATATTTATGTCTCGCGGGTGATGGTAGCTGGTTGCGATATTTGGCTGAATACGCCCCGACGTCCGCACGAAGCTTCTGGTACCAGTGGCATGAAAGCGGCGATGAATGGCTTACCCAACCTGAGTATCCTCGATGGTTGGTGGGATGAAGCCGATTACGTCCGCACGGGTTGGCCGATCGGTCATGGCGAGCTATACTCCGATGAAGATTACCAAGATAACGTCGAAGCCAATGCTTTCTACGATCTGTTAGAGCAAGAAATCGTCCCCTTATTCTACGATCGAGACAAAGAAGGTTTACCTCGGAAATGGATTGCCAAGATGAAAGATGCCATCCGGCTCAATTGTCCGACATTCAATACCGCACGGATGCTGCGCGATTATGCGACTGTGGGTTACTTCCCCGCTAGCGATCGCAACCATGTCGTCACCGACAACCATTATCAAGCTGGTAAAGATCTCGCCCATTGGAAACAAAAGATGCTCAAACATTGGGGCGATCTCAAAGTCCAAACCGTCGATGTCTCCGCACCAGAAGATATCAATGTCAATCAGTCGATTTCCGTTAAGAGTCTGATTCAACTGGGAAGTTTGGAACCCCATGACGTCCAAGTCGAATTGTATAAAGGTGCCGTGGACACCAATGGCAAAATCGTCAACGCAGACACCACTGTAATGACCTACCAAGGTCGGGACAACAACGGGAATAGTCTGTACACCAGTGAGATTGCTTACGCCGCTAGCGGCCTTCAGGGCTTGTCTCTGCGCGTGTTGCCTCACCACCCACATTTGAGCAATCCTTACGAACTCGGATCGATTCTGTGGGCGTAGAAGACTAGGCTTTAGGTGTTAGGCTTTAGGCTTTAGGCTTTAGCAGAAAAGGGATTAGACCATTTGTCAGCAGACTCATCCTGCTAATCCAGATTGAAATATTAGCTAAACCATAGGGAGTAATGACGATCGAAATCGTCGCTACTCCCTATTTTTATGGCTAGATCTCAAAATTTGTCCGGCTCGGCAGATCGATTGACTGTATCTATTAGATAGCTAGCAAAACTTGTTTGGAACATTTCGTAATCTAGCTGCGTCAAGGTGGAGTAATCAGGCAAAAACTCAAACCTGAAGCTCGACCCAGACCAAATTTGGATTAAAGAAAAGTTTCTTTTTCAAACAGAAACACCAAACATAGTTAGTCGAGCGAATCTACTTAAAAACGAGAAACCCAAGATGAAAAAAAATATTGTTGCATTAGTTATGTTGTGCTCTTCAGTTGCTGCTCTAAGCATGAGCGCACCAGCACAAGCACAAGTGGGTCAGAACACGATCGGACCAGCTTTGGCCATCGGTAACGGACAAACAACTGTTGGCGTAAATTCTAAATTTAGAGTTAGCGATAATTTATCCTTACGTCCATTTATCTACTTCCCTAGCGGCGGTACTACCTTTGGTAGCGGTCTTACTTATGATTTCAACTTAGCTAACAGCGGTAGCAAAGTTCAAATCACTCCTTTTATCGGTGGTGCTGTATTTATTAACTCCGGTGCTGGTAGCAACACAACTGTTGCCTTCACTGGCGGTGCAGATTTTGATATCACTGACACCATTCAATTAAAAGCAGCTTTAGATGTGCCCTTGAGCAGCAACAATTCTAGCACCCTCGTAACTCTCGGTGCTGGTTTCAAATTCTAGAGACTCTTGACGATCTTAAAATCGTCAGATCGTAAGTGTAAAATTAAGCCTTCTCTAGTTAGAGAAGGCTTTTTCGTGAGTAAATCGAACAGCAATTAGATTAATTTTAGAATAATTGCTGTCGCCGTAATAGAAATAAAGTAATTGACAATGTCGCGACCATTGTTAAAATTGCCAACCAGAAACCGACTGGTTCTTGCGTCCAGGGCACACCACCAACATTCATCCCAAATACCCCTGTAACTAATGTGATAGGTAGAAAGATGGTAGTGACGATCGATAACATATACAAGTTCTGGTTGACAGTCTCTTGAAGCTGTCCAGCAATTTCTTCTTGAAGTAATCGAGCGCGCTCTTGAACTAATTCCAAATCCTGAATGACGGCATCTAATCGTTCGAGATTGCGGCGCAGTTCCGAAACATCGATTTCTCGGCACCAAGCAGGTAAACGGGGTATCAAACGTTGAGACAATGCCTGTCGATTGCCAGTAAGGTGACGGCGCAATCTGGCTAGACTTCTACGTGCGGTGCCTATTTCCCCGCGTTTATCTTGAAAATTTCCTTTGAGAAGCTGGTCTTCGATTTCATCTACCACCTCACGGATGTCGATCGTTACACTACTAAATATCTCGGTCATGTATTCCAGTAGATGTACCAACAGATCGATAGATGTCTCGATCTGTTCTCCATGCAGCAGAGCTATCCGCAATCGATCGGTTGCTTTAAGCGGTCTTCCGCGTACAGAAATCATACACCCCCGATCGAGATAAATCCGCACCAATCCCAAACTATCTGGCTCGGCATCAAATTGATAATGTAAGTCGCCTAATATCCCGACAAAACCATCCTTGAGCGATTCTAATTGAATATGTGGCTCTGAATCTAACAACATCTCTCTAGCCACTTCTGGAATATACTCACAACTAGCAATCCAGGTGCGAGCGCGGACATCAGCGAGATTGAAATGTAACCAGATTAATCGATCGGCAGTGGCAAATTCTGCCGTTAGGGCTTCCCATTCTAGTGGCTGTGGCGGTAATTGAGGGCGTAGTAAAAAACCACAAATCAGACCGCGATGGTCTGGTAATTCAATTGGTGTCCGCATAAACTTAACTAGTAAGTGGTTAGAAAGATCGATCTGGCGATCTGGCGATCTGGCGATCGAGCGGTCGAGATCTGAGAAAATTCAAGGTCATCTAGGGATAATCGATCGCCATAACTGCCAATATTCCTTGGCTACTCAAGTATTTTCCAGCCATTTAGTATATAGATCGGGACGTTTTGCTTGGGTACGATCGAGTTGTTGTTGGTGTCGCCATTGCGCGATTTTCTCGTGATTGCCAGACATCAAAACATCGGGAACGCGCCAGCCGCGAAATTCTGGCGGACGCGTATAGTGGGGATAATCGAGTAAGCCATCTTCAAAACTATCGGCTTTGAGAGATTCCACTTTACCGACGGTTCCAGGTAACAATCGCGTGATGCCATTAATCAGCGTGAGTGCGGGAATTTCGCCACAAGTCAAAACAAAATCACCTAAAGAAATTTCCCGATCGACAATATTCATCACCCGCTCGTCGATCCCTTCGTAATGACCGCAGATCAATACTAACCGATCGCAATCATTACGTAACTCTTCAAATAAGGCTCGATCGATCTTTTCGCCTTGGGGACTCATCAACAACACCTGCGAGCGATCGAAATGCGGTAACGACTCCACTGCTGCAAAGATCGGTTCTGGCTTCATCACCATCCCCACACCACCGCCATAAGACTCATCATCGACCTTGTGATGGCGATCGATTGTAAAATCGCGCGGATTGGTAATATGTACCGACGCAATCTGTTTGGCTAAAGCTTTCTCCATCAAGCCACAACCGAGAGGAGAGGTAAAAAATTCGGGAAATAAGGTAATTATGTCAAAGCGCATCGGGAACTATCGTTGCAATTATCGATTATCAATTAATTCAAACCCTTACCTGTCGCCCACCGTAAGCCAGATTTGGTAATAATACCTCTAGTTCAAGATTGGCAGCGGCGGCTGCTAATAAATCGAGATCTTCCAGATTTGGTAAATAGGGAAGACAACCGAGTACGGGAGTGTTAGTCAGCGATTGAATCAGCTCGGCGGGGGCAAGATTGGCGATTTCGGCGTCCGAGAGCGGCTGCGGACAATTGAGAACGATCCCACGTAACTGGACATTATAATGTCTTGCTAGTGCGACATTGGCAACAGCCAAACCGATCGCGCCGAGTTTGACCGGGACTACTAATACTGTCGGCAATCGCCACTCCCTCGCTAAATCGGCGACGACAAGTTCCGCTGTCAACGGCGTCCCCAAACCGCCGATCCCTTCTACCAAGATCAAACCATGCCGTGGGAGCATCCGTTGGAGAGCTTGCCAAGCAATACCTAGATCGATATCGACTCCAGCTTGCGCGGCGGCAATCGGTGGTGCGAGCGGAGCTTCGAGATAAATCGGATTAATATCCTCGATCGATCGAGCGAACACCCGACTATAAAACTCCCGATCTCCTCTACCACACTGAATTGGCTTGAGAATCCCCCAATTTTGCTGCGGACGATACTTCCGCCCATATGCTGCTAATGATGCTGTAAGAGCGGTTTTACCCGCCTCTGTGTCGGTACTGGTAACGAGGAGCATGTGGAGGGTGGATGAGTGGATGGGTGGATGAGTGGATGAGTGGATGGGTGGATGAGTGGATGAGTGGATGAGTGGATGAGTGGATGCTTGCGTGCTAAAACCTAAAGCTTAAAGCCTAAAGCCTAAAACCTCAAACCTCAAACCTATTCACTATCTGTAGCACCGCTATTCGGTGCAGTATTAGTTTTGGCTGGGGGTACGGGAATGCCGACGGAGGGTTCGGGGCTGGGCGTATTACTAGGGTTGGTATTGCCGGAATCTGTCGTAGATGGACTCGATTGAGGTGTGGATTGGGTCGTCCGATTGCGTCTGCGGCGGCGGGTGGGGGTAGCAGTTGTTTCGTCGGTGGATTCGACGCGAGTGCGTCTGCGGCGGGTAGTGGGGGTAGTAGTTGTCTCGTCGCTAGATTCGACGCGAGTGCGTCTGCGGCGGGTAGTGGGGGTAGCAGTTGTCTCGTCGCTGCTGGACTCAACGACGCGGTTGCGTCTGCGGCGGCGGGTGGAAGTTGATTCTTCGGTTGACTCGTTGTTCCGTAAGCGTTGCCTAGTGGTGGAACTAGTTGAGGATTCGGTGCGATTGCGGCGGCGATTGCGCGTAGGGGGAACGGTTCCGATCGGAGTGGGTGAGGGTGAGACACTGGGGATGGGTGCGGGAAAAGAGCTGGGAGTGCCGTCCTCAATTGACTGATTCGTGCTCGGGCTAGTCGTAGGTGTTGGATCGATGCCACTGTTATCATTGGGCAGTGGTACCGCTGGGGTGGTTGTCCCATCTGGGATGGCTGTCGCGTCTGGGGAGGGCGTACTGGTGACAGTGGGTGCGGCTGAAGGAATAGCCGCAATTTGAGTGATACTCAGTTTGTATGGAAAGGCATTACCCTTTAAGCCTTGGATCGGGCGCAACTCGATCGTGTATTCTCCAGATGTGGGCACTGCTCCACGCCAACCAACCACCCGATCGGCTCGATCGTCGATCGGGCTGCCTGCTGGCGTCTGGATCGTCATCAGGACTTGAGTTGCGGCCATTGTCGGCACGGAGATGGGTGGATTCTGGGACTGAGTATCAGTCGCACTGGGGCTGGGTGAAATGCTGGGGATCGGGCTAGAGAGAGATGTATCTGAATCGGAGCTGGTTTGACTGCTGGCCGAAACTAGCTGAATATCTAGATTTTGCCCAGCTAGCGCGGCTACTCGAAATTTGACAGGGTTCTCGGTGCTTACCGTACCCTCTTTGATAATCGGTCGATCCATTTCTGGTTGGATCGTGTCGCTGCTAGTAGGGCTGGGGCTGCTGGTATCTGTCGGAATTGTGGGATTATTAAAGTCGATCTGTTTGGGTGGGGTGGTGACAACGGGATCTGAAGATTCGCGGTGGAGTAGTTGGCTCACGCCAAACCACGAACCAAAACCAGCTAGCAGAGAAATGAGGATCCCCACCGGAATAAATACTTGCGGCTTTTCCCAGATCGATTTGCGATCGAGATTGGTAATTGCCGTTTGCGAACTGCTAGCGGCTGCGGGAGTACCTTTTTTACCGCCGACGGCAACGGTGGGTAGGGTAGAGAGGCGATTATTGCTGAGTTTCTGCGGATCGATCGGTTGTAGATTGGGGTTGGCAACGGCACGCAAATCGCGCTCGACTTCGGCAGCGGATTGGTAGCGATCTTCGGGATTGGGACTCAACATCTTACTCAGACAATTGGCAAACCGATCGTCGATTTGCGTCCATCTGCGCCAGTCCCAGTTCATGTTACCGCTTTCAAATAGGGCACTGGGTTCTTTGCCAGTTAATAAGACGATCGCCGTTACGGCTAGTGCGTAGAGATCGCTATGAGGATAAATTCTACCGCTGTGGATTTGTTCGCTGGGTGCGTAACCCGCACGTCCTACGGAAACGCCACCATTGAGGGGGACTGCTTGGAGTTGATTGGCAAATTCTTTGACGATGCCAAAGTCGATAAGTACGGGCAAGCCGTCGCTCTGACGGCACACGATATGTTCGGGGCAGATATCGCGATGGATGACGCCTTGAGTGTGAATGTAACCGATCGCTGGCAAAATTTTTAATAACAACTGCCAGACTTCACTCTCGCTAAACACCGTCCCCAGATCGCGATGTTCTGCTAAAATTTGACCGTAGGTTTTGCCATCAATATAATCTCGTACTAAAAAAAGGCGATTTTGGTCTTCAAAAGTCGTCCAAAAATGTGGCAACTGCGGTAGATCGAGTCGTTGGAGTAAAGTGGCTTCCTGCTTAAACAGTTCCTTGGCTTTGACTACGGCACTAGAAAATTGCGAAAACGGGGTCAATTCCTCGATCGCGCAATAGGCATCGGCACGTTGGCGATCGGTCGCGAGATATGTACGCACCAATCCTCCCTCTTCTAAGATGTTGAGGATGCGGTAACGTTGCTGCAAAATAGTATCTGGGGCAATTGGTAGCATACGATGTGCTCGCTCGAGTTACGGAAATCGAAACTATAGCAATTCTAAATCATTTGTGAGATTCGATCTCGATCTATATTTCGATCGAGCTTTACCGATCGTTCTACTATTTTTTGGTCGATTGCGAACGCAATCTTTATTTCGATCGGGGATATTGAAGGGAATTGGCCTCAAGCCGATCGCAGCTCTAACCGAGAGGGTTTGCGATGGTTTTAGGAGCGCGAGAGATCCCGCACTAGATCGCCTTAATTTTGCGCTGGATTGGCAACAGCCGAGGGCGATGGTATTCCTTTGCAGATCGGGCGATTGGAGTTTACGGTGAGTGCGATTATTGCTTAGAGGATGTTTGAAAAGTGGGGAGGTGGGTAAAAAAGCTCACAAGAGCATAAGCTACGAATAGAAAGTAAGTAG
>NZ_PVWO01000551.1 GCF_003003845.1 Chamaesiphon polymorphus CCALA 037
AGTATTAGCAAACATAGGGGTGGATGGGTGGATGGGTGGATGGGTGGATGGGTGGATGAGTGGATGAGTGGATGAGTGGATGGGTGGATGAGTAGAGCGATCGACAAATAATATAGGTTTAAATTTACAGAATAATAATCTAGTTATCAATTATCAATTATCAATCATCAATTATCAATTATCAACTATCAATTATTTTCTCGATCGCGATCATAAAATCTTGTTCGAGATAAGGTTTGATGAAATAGTCAACGGCACCCAGATGAGTGGCAAATTGACGGTGTTTATCATTACTGCGAGAAGTGAGCATTACCACTGGAATGTGAGTTAATGCGGGATCTTGGCGATAGATATTGAGAAATTCAAAGCCGTTCATATTGGGCATTTCAACATCGCAAACAACTAATTTAATCTCACTAGTTTTCTGACGGAGCAGTTCGAGTCCTTCTTGCCCATCCTTGGCTTGAAAGGTACGATAGCCATATTTTTCGAGCGAGAGACACAGACTCTGACGGGTAGTCACCGAGTCATCGATCGCCAGGATTGCCGTGCTAGAGATTGAGACTGGCGGCAGGATGTTGGGTACGAGCGGACAATGAGGTCGTTCGACTAACACCTGCACGATCGTATGTGGATCGAGTACGGGTAAGATGACCCCATCCCCTAAAATCGTGCAGCCATAACTATAGCTAGGCGGTTTAATTGCTTTACCAAATGGGACGATCGTTAATTCTTGCTCGGTAATCAGTCGATCGATCTGGAGTCCGACGAGTCGATCGCCACGGCGAATTAGTAATAATGGCGGTAGCCAGTCTGGAGGGTTGCTGGCACTACTTTTGAGCGTATGGGAAATGGTGCGCTCGGAGATTGGCACAGTATAGGGGAGCAGCTCGGTGAGATGATAAATGGGGATTTTTAGACTGCGCCAATAAAATATTCGGCCAGAATCTTCTTGCTCCAACTGTTCGGGTAACGGGACGACAATTTTTTGGATACTATCAGCCGGAAAAGCATAAACGGCACTACCCACTTGGCACACCATCAGTTGTGCGATCGTCAGAGTGAGTGGAATTCGTAAGATAAATGTCGTGCCTTTACCCACCTGGGAATCGATCTCGATCGTCCCTTTAAGTGCTTGAATTTGCTCTTTGACAATATCCAACCCCATCCCCCGTCCCGACAATTTAGTAACGCGCTCGGCAGTAGAAAAACCGGGAGTAAATAATAAATCGAGGATTCGTTCTTTGCTAGCCTGCTGTGCCTCTACGGCAGTTATGAGGTTGAGGGCGATCCCTTTGGCCGCGATCGCATCGAGATTGATGCCGCGACCGTCATCGGCGATCTCGATGACGGTTTGACTACCTTGGTGGTAGGCGGTAATTTCGATCGAGCCGCGCTCTGGTTTGCCCATGGCTTGACGGGCGGCAGGAGCGTCGATCCCATGGTCGAAAGCGTTGCGGAGTAAGTGAACTAGCGGATCGAGTAGT
Source organism: Chamaesiphon polymorphus CCALA 037 (assembly GCF_003003845.1). Lineage (GTDB taxonomy): Bacteria > Cyanobacteriota > Cyanobacteriia > Cyanobacteriales > Chamaesiphonaceae > Chamaesiphon > Chamaesiphon polymorphus. The sequence continues at coordinate 1,488 of NZ_PVWO01000551.1, forward strand.
TTGTCGATCGCCGCCCGATCGACTAACACTCCAGCTCCGGTAATTTTGAGATCGACAGGCTTATTAAATTCGATCGACAAATCGTGCAGGGTGCGGGGAAAGCGATTGAGAATTTCACCCAAGGGCAACATCCGCGCCCACATCAGATCTTCCCGCAAATAGGATAGGAGTTGTTTTTGACGATCGATCTGACGGCCAGAACGATCGACAAATAGCGACAAATCTTCGATCTGCTCTTCAATTTGAGCTAGTTGCTCGATGGTGGCTTGAGAGAGATTGTGGAGTTCGCTATAACGATCTAGTTCTAAAGCGTCGAATTGTTCGCCCAGAGCAAGATCGAGTCGTAGCTTGTCCGATGGTGCTGCGGGATTAGCTGGAGCGGCTTGAGTCGAAATAGCCAGCGTGTCGGCAATCTGCTGTAGCCGATCGCCAATTGTCTGGAAATTTTCACATTTCGATCGCAGTTGCCCCAATGTATCCTGAAATTGTTCGTTATACAGAGCCAATCCATGCCGTTCGGTCGCCAATTCGCCCATGAGATTATTCATCCGATCCAAGCGATCGAGTGCAACTCTGATCGATAACTGAGGCGCAGTGGTGGGACTGACTTTCCGAGTTTTTTTGACCCGGCGCGGTTTGAAAACTTTGGGCGTGGATGTAAATGTTTCTGGCTCGATCGGCGGTAATCGATCGAAATTACTCGCAATCTCGGCTACCAATAACCCAATTTCGGAACGATGGGCGATCGGTAGTAACTCTGGTGCGGCAGGGAGATCGAAAATATCTACCAGATCGAAGCTCAGATGGGCTGCCTCGTCAAGTTCGGGCACGATGCCTGGGGTGGGTGCAGGCAGCGTTTCTAATGTGGTATAGCTGGCAGCAGCACTCGGCAGATCGAAAATATCTACTAAGTCAAAACTCAGATTCAAGCGATCGACGCTCTCTAATGTAGCGCGGGAAGTAGATCTGTCGGCAACAATCCCCGCAAATTCGACCTCGGCAACTTCAGGTAAAATCGACGTGAAATAATCGTGCGGTTGGATGTGGAGATCTTCTAGATCGATCGATTGAGAGAACGCGGCGAATGTCTCCGCTCCCCATTGTCCCGCATACCATTGACGATCTTCGGGATCGAAGATTAAATCGAGTTCCCCATCCATCTCGTCAAAGAGATCTTCAAGATCGAATAAGTTTGCTACTAGAGATTGCGGGTTGCCTAATCCCATCTCCAGATCCGACCTGGCAGCGATAGGTTGTGTCGCACGGGGTGGCTCGGCAATCAAAAACGCAAAACCGGGAGAGATCGTCTCACAGTCAGCCCGCTGGCGGAGCCGTGCGCCCGCAGAATCGGCGACCAACAGGGCATTGAGGGTTTTATAAAAGTCTACCAGCGCAAAACAACAAATTTCGCGGGCGCGATCGGGATGACGATCTAAAGCGTCAATAGTGGCACGAGCGAGCGTGCCAAATCCAGGCGTATCAGTCAGCATGGCAATGCCCGTAAATACTTCGGCTTGGGCGCGAAACTCTCCCACCACAATCGCATCGCATTCGGGATCGAGCAGAACGCGTTCGAGTCTAGCTAAACTTTGGGCGACGTCTACTTCAAAAATCGATTGGGTCAGATCGACATCACTACTGAGCCGATCTGCGGGTAATTGTTGTCCGGCAATTACAAAGTGACCGATCTCATCGTCCAGATCGGCCAAGATAATCTGGATCTGGGTATGAAATTCGGCGGCTAAGGTCGTGCCATGAATTTCGGCAGATACTAGCCGCTCCAGACAATCATAAATTTTAAATAACAGTAGCTCCAAATTACGATCGAATGGTAAATCGGGATGATTGAGCACCCGAAAAATATCTTCGATTTGATGTGATAACTCCGCGATCGCTACCAAGCCCAGACTGGCAGCCCCACCCTTAATTGAATGCGCCGCCCGCAGGAGATTATTGACCTTCGTAGCACTACGATCGAGACTCAGCGTTACCAGCTCTGTTTCGATCGTCTGCAACATTTTGGGCACTTCCAAGCTGAACAGTTGATAAACTCGATCTCGTAGGTCAGGCTCGATGTACATGAGGGGAGAGAGGGGAGTTGGGAGTTGGGAGTTGGGAGTTGGGAGAGGGGAGTTGGGAGAGGG